>CANJQG010000011.1 GCA_947476405.1 Thiotrichales bacterium | reverse complement strand
CGGATTCCCTGGGCTTTTTGCGGCCTTTCAAAATGGTCATGATAAAGCTGTATCCACTTTTATTACCCTCATATTAGCCAGCGACCGGCTTGATAAAACAGATAAAATAACTTTACTGGCCGCCCAATCAACAAGCGGATTGCCTGGGCTTTTTGTGGCCTTTCAAAATGGCCATGATAAAGCTGTATCCACTTTTATTACCCTGATATTAGCCAGCGACCTGCTTGATAAAACAGATAAAATAACTTTACTGGCCGCCCAATCAACATGCGGATTCCCTGGGCTTTTTGCGGCCTTTCAAAATGGTCATGATAAAGCTGTATCCACTTTTATTACCCTGATATTAGCCAGCTACCTGCTTGATAAAACAGATAAAATAACTTTACTGGCCGCCCAATCAACATGCGGATTCCCTGGGCTTTTTGCGGCCTTTCAAAATGACCATGATAAAGCTGTATCCACTTTTATTAATCGGATCATGCTCAGCACACTTGATCAAGCAGATAAAATAGAATTAGTGAATAAGCACTTAAGTAGCACATTCCCGAAGATTCTTGATAAAAATCCTAAAGCAGCATCTGCCTTTATGAACTCCATATTAGGAAGCAACTTAAGTATTGAGACTAAAAAAACACTACTCCAACCTTTCCCCTGTTTTAAAGCATTACTCTCGTCTCATGAATGCCTCCTAATTTTAAAATCAACCATTACCAAATATATTACTTTTAATCTTTCGTCATCATCATTGAGACATGGAAAAAAAGGAAGAGATTCAGCCAATATTATTTTGCTTCAACTGGATGAATATTACATTAATTATATACTTTTAAATTTTACTGACAAACCATATACCCCATTGCCAATCCACTGTATTACAAACTTTGCTCAATGCGCCATCCCATCTACAAGCGGCACAAGACCTAACAGCCTGCGCACTGTTTTAACAACATTTTATAATTACATTCCTTTAGAGAGTCGCGAGCCACCCCCTGCTACACCTGCATCTATAGGCAGGCCAGACGAGACCTCTCCCCTTTTTTGAATAACATAAGGCATTTTCAGATTCTCAGCGGGAGAAAGTCTTTTTTGCAAAAACTTTGTGTCCGATATAAAACAATGCAAATAAAATGAGGGATGAATAAATCGCAATATAATCTAGCCAATGTGCGCTTTGTCCAAACATCGTTACAAACTGTGCTAAAATCACAATCGCAATCACAATCATCGAAATGATCTGTGCATAGGGATAAAACTTAGCTCGATATTTTAAAATTTCCACCCCACCTAATTCAGGCAAAAACTTTTTGCGGAAAAAATAATGGCTCAGCGCAATGCCGAACCACGCAATAAAGCCAGAAAGTGAAGAAATCTGAACCAAATAAGTAAACAAAACGCCGTTTCCAATGTAGGAGGAAATAAAAACCAAAGAACCAATCAGCGCGGTCGCAATCAAAGCACAAATAGGAAGGCCATACGAGGTAATCCGCGTAAAAAAAGCAGGCGCCTGCCCTGTTTTACCGAGATACCATAAAATCCGGGTCGAAGAATACATGCTCGCATTTCCCGCTGACAACACGGCAATCAAAATGACTAAATTGATAAATCCACCCGCATAATGAGAAAGGTATTGTTCAAAAATCAAAGTATAGGGACTAGTACTGACGGTCTGGCTCATCAAACGAGGATCCGTATAAGGAATCAGCAAACTAATAATGCCAATTGAGACGATATAAAATAGGGTCAAACGCCAAAATACCCGCTTAATGGATTTAGGCAAATTGACTTCTGGATTTTTAGTTTCACCTGAAGCCACTCCAACCAATTCAGTACCTTGAAATGAAAATCCCGCAAACAAAAATACCATAATAAAACCCATCCAACCCTTATGGAAAGGGGCATCTCCAATATGCCAATTGGGCAACCCAAAATGCGGTTGTTTTACAACGGTATAGACCCCTAAAACAATAAATAAAAGGATTACAGCCACTTTCATAAAGGAAAGCCAAAACTCCATCTCTCCATAGACCCTGACTGAAAAAATATTAAATAGAAAGATTAACGCAAAAAATATAACTGAAAATAAAGTCGCATCCGCTACAGGAAACCAATAACTCATAATAATCGAGGCGGCAGAGACCTCCGTCGCAAGGGTAATCGCCCAGTTTAGCCAATAATTATAGCCCATGGCAAAGCCAAAAGAACGCCCTACATATTGATTGGAATACTCACAAAAAGTTCCCGCCGTAGGCCTATAAGTGCTCATTTCACCCAAGCTGGTCATCAGAAAATAAACAATGACAGACATAATCATATAAGCAAAGAGTGCGCCCCCTGGGCCACCAATGGCAATGGAATATCCACTCGTCAAAAAAATCCCAGTGCCAATCGCGCCACCCAGAGCAATCATATTGACATGCCGAGACTCTAATCTTTTTGATAAATTATCCATCGCCTACTTTAACCATCAAATACAAAAAATAAATGGTAGCAGAAAAGAGCTCCTTCGTCACGCTATTTCATTGTCAAAAATGGGACTGAGCCAGCAAATCCGCTGCAGCTTGAAGACCCAAGATTGATGGCTGATCCAGCCCGCCTTTCTGTAAAACTTGACAACTATTTTGGCCATCTTGACTCCATAGCCGTCCCCTTAATTCCAATATTCCGTCACGAATTTGCGCAAAACTTCCGACAGGTGAAGTGCAACTAGCCCCCAAAGCCTGATTCATTGCGCGTTCAGCAAGAATACAGACTTCGGTCTCAGCGTGATTTAAAGGACGCAACAACGCATATAAATCAGTACGTTCAGCCAAACACTCGATTCCAATGACCCCCTGCGCTACGGAGGGTAGGCAAATTTCAAGCGGCAAGATTTGACGAATTCGAGCGCCTAATCCTAAACGCCCCAAACCCGCAGCGGCGAGAATTAACGCATCATATTCTCCTGCATCTAATTTTTTTAAACGCGTATCCACATTGCCTCGAATCATTTGTATGTTTAAATCAGGACGAACATGCAGCAATGCAGCCTGACGTCTCACGCTACTGGTTCCAATACGCGCACCGATTGGCAATGCTTCTAGGCTGGAATAATGAGGGCTCACCAATACATCAAAGGGGGAATGGCGAGGCAAAACAGCTGCCAAACAAAACGCTCCATCCAATGCAGGGGGGACGTCTTTTAAAGAATGCACTGCAATATCGGCCTGATCAGCCAGCAGCATTTCCTCTAACTTTTTAATAAACAAGCCTTTTCCACCGATCTCCGCCAAAGTGCGATCCTGAATTCGATCCCCCTCGGTCAAAACCTCAACCAACTCTACCTGAAGTGCATGATTCTGAGCCAAAAGTAACGCTTTTACTAAATGGGTTTGAACCAAAGCTAAAGGACTTTTTCGTGTGGCAATGCGTATTTTCATGTTTATTATTTCCCGATACAAAATGTGCTAAAAATCGCACCCAATAAATCATCTGCTCTAAAGGCGCCGGTTATTTCATTTAAAGCCTCTTGAGCAAGACGACACTCCTCTGCTAATAATTCTAATTGTGCACTCTGTTGATAAATGTGAAGGCCTTTTTTTAATGCATACTCTGCGCGCTTTAAAGCATCGAGATGACGGCGCCTTGCAATAAACTGCCCCTCCGCTTCATTCACCCAGCCAAATAAATCCAGCAAAGTCTCTTCTAATAAATCCAAGCCTTGCCTCATTTTAACTGACACTTTCAGGGCAGGACAAAATCCCCCTTGAGGCAAGGCAATATCTGCAAGTCGTACAGCCTTCTGCCCAGTGAGATCAATTTTATTAAACAAGATCAATAAAGGACGCCCCAGTAATAAGGCCTCATATTCTGAAAGCAATCGTCTCAGATCTTCCGGATGTGCGTCATCAACCAGCAATACAATACATTCCGCTTGATGCATGGCGCGCTCAGTCCGCCGAATCCCCTCACCTTCAATCACATCCGTACTTTGGCGCAAGCCTGCAGTATCTAGAAGATAGATAGGAATCCCACGCAGGCTTATTTTTTCCTTCAAAACATCGCGCGTTGTGCCTGGAATATCACTGACAATGGCCACATCCTGCGCAGCCAGATGATTCATTAAACTCGATTTTCCGGCATTAGGCGGGCCGATCAATACCAAATGCACGCCCTCTTGAAGCAGCAGGCCAGAATGCGCTGCCGCCTGCAGATGTTCACACTCCATTAAAATCAAAGCTAAGGCCTCTCGCACCCGGGCATTTTCAATCATTTCCACATCTTCTTCTGGAAAATCAAGCGTTGCTTCAATAAACACACGAAGATGAATCAACTCTGCCACCAGATGTTTAATTTTAAGTGAAAACGCGCCATCCAAGGAGCGCAAGGCCGCTTCAGCAGAACGTCGGGTGCTTGCTGCAATTAAGTCTGCCACCGCTTCAGCTTGAACCAAATCCATTTTATCATTTAAAAACGCACGCTCACTAAACTCCCCTGGGCGCGCCATTCTTGCACCATGCGCCAAAACTGTCTCTAATAAATAATCCACAATAATGGGACCGCCATGACACTGCAACTCCACCACATCCTCACCCGTAAAGGAATGCGGCGCCTTAAAATATAAAGCAATCCCCTGATCAATCAGTGCACCATCCGGGGCATAAAAACGCACATAACTAGCTTGACGAGGCATCAAAGTGTGGGCCATAATTTTTTCAGAAATAGCGAAAGCGCTTGGGCCTGAAAGACGAACAACGGCAACGCCGCCCCTCCCCTTTGGCGTTGCTTCCGCCACAATCGTTTCGATATTATGATTCATGATATTTCGCCAAAGCATGGGGCTGTGGAAGATGAATTGCTTTTACACTCAGATGACTTAACTCTGGGCAATACTGACGAATAAAAACACCCTCAGGATCAAATTTTTGAGCCTGCAAAGTAGGATTAAAGATCCGAAAATAGGGCATTGCATCGGTTCCGGTTCCTGCACACCATTGCCAGCCGCCATTATTTGCCGCTAAATCACCATCAATCAAATGCCTAGCGAAATAAGACTCCCCCCAACGCCAATCAATTTTTAAAAATTTAGCTAAAAAAACCGCTACATTCATCCGCAAGCGATTATGCATCCAACCCGTTTGATTGAGTTGACGCATGGCTGCATCAATCAAGGGATATCCAGTCTGTCCATCACACCAACGCTGAAATTGCCCATGATCCTGCCGCCATGTCCACACTTTAAATTTAGCTTGCAATGTTTGACCACAAGCGAGCTTAGGAAAAAGAAAAATAATGTGCTTATAAAACTCACGCCAAATCAATTCATTCAACCACACCCCATATCCAGGAGATGCAATAAGCTCCGAAAAAGAATAGGTTCCTGCAGCACGATGCAATTCCATCAAAACGCGACGAATAGACAATACACCTTGTGCCAAATAAGGCGATAAGTGACTGGTACCCTGTTTTGCAGGAAAATCGCGCCATTGATCATATTCACCCGCTTTTTGATCTAAAAAAATCTGTAAACGTTGCCATGCCTCGCCTTCTCCCGCCGGCCAAAACACAGTTTCCTGAATCATCCTGGCACGCAAATCAAATTCCGGTAAATCGGGCAAACCTAAGCGATCTGCAAAGATGAGCCATCTCCGCTTAAACGCTGAAAATTTCTGAAAAGGCTGATTTTTTTCGGACAAAATCATGCCCGGCTGCACAAAAATCTGCTCATGATAACAGCACATCATCATTCGATTTTTTTCACATAATGCTTGCACTTTTTGATCTCGACGCTGCTCGTCTATTTCATATTGCACATTAAAATAAAGATGGCTTACTTGATGCTGCTGGCAAAATGCCAAAAGCTTTTCAGGAACTAAATCATAGGAATCCATATCCTCAATATAAAGCTGAATATTAAGCGCAGCCAAAGCCAAAGCCAGAGCCTCTAAATTGCGCTTAATAAAATCAATTTTACATTCAGCAGCTTCATGAGATTGCCAAGTCTTCGGTGTCAATGCATACAACGCAATAATCTCACCTCCCGCAGCTTGCGCTGCATTTAAAGCAGGATGATCATCTACTCGCAAATCTGAACGAAACCATAGCAAATGCTTCATTTATTTTCCTACTTTTGGGTTACTTAAAGGGCCCGTCACACTTAAAACAACGCCTACATTTCGCAAGATCGTATTGGTTAAAATTTTATCCAAAAACCAGGCTGCCACCCCGGCAATGGGGGTTGCTACAATACCTGCAGCCACGGCAATCCCTGTTCCCAATTGCGGCATGACGGTCACTTTTTGATTAATGGTGTCATTGACTAAATTAATTTGGCCCTTCATGGTCATGTTCAGCGCAGAGCCACTCAACCTAAAATCACTTGTACTGGCAATCCCATTTTGAATGGCATAGGAGCCACTCAAAGCATCAAAAGAAAGGCCACTACCGAAAACTTTTTGAAAATTAAAAGACAGCGTATTAATAATACTATCCAAACTAAACAAACCAAAAATCTTTGCAAATCCCGTATTAATCTGCAAGAATTCACCATTATCGATATTAAACTTCATACTGCCATTTAAAGTCGTATAATCCATCTTCAATCCACCGGCCCATGATAAATTTAAATCAATCGGGCCACTTCCATTATTGAGAACGCCAGGATAACCCAATTCTTTCAATACCAAACCATAATTTTTAGTATTAAAATGACCATTCACACTGATATGATCTTGATTGTCAATGGTTTGAACTGAACCGCCCGCATTAATTTGAATGGGTGCGCTACTCAAAATAAATTGCTGAATCAAGATTCCATTTTTCAAGGGGCTGCTTCCCCAGTGAATCATTCCAAGATCCTGTCCATTATAGAACAAATGATCAATACTGAAAGTAATCACCGGCAACCCTGAAACCGCATTGCCTAAAAAAGCTACTTTCGGCAAGCTTGCAGCCCCTTCTGTCAAAAGAGGGGAGGCAGTTGACTCAATTGAACTTAAATGAAGTGCTGAAAAATGGGCGCTAACCGGATCATTTTGGCCTTCAAAATTGACAGCCCCTACAATTTCAGGGCCATTTAAATTAAATAAAATATGACTTTCTTCCGGCGCAATACCCAACTGAACCTGATTAAACACTTGTCCAAATATTCTAAAGGAACTAATCAAAAATTTTAAATTTTCGATGGGACTGGTCAAAATTGAAAAACGGATAGGCTGACTCATCGTTTGTACACTTAAATTTATTCCTGAAATCATTTGATTCACAAACTGAATCTGTCCTTTTAAATTGCCTAAAAGCGGTGCTTTATTATTTTTATTAACAAACCAATTATTCTGATTTAAATTCACTGTTCCTGCTACAACGATGGGGTCACTTTTTTCTAAAGGAATGTTTAACTTAATCGCCAAATCTAAAACTCCAGTCAAATTAGAGGATCGTAAAAATTGATCCACCCCAGAAGGCGTGAGTGGCATTGCTGCCAAATAAGCAAAAGCCTGCGCTCCTGTCAAATGAGAAGCCCCTGTAATTTCAATCGGATCATGTGATGCTGGACGCAAATCTGCAATTTCAAAGTGCACGGTCGAAATGGGAATATTTAAGGTTTTCACATTTTTTGCATCAATCGTAAAAGTCTGATTATGGAAAAGCAAATCTGCATTAATATTTGTAATATTGGGCCACTTGGCATAAGGCGCGATTTCACCATTTTTAACATGAATTTCCAAATTAAAAAGCCCCTTCCCATGAGCATACGGAAAGCCCTTCACGGCACCTTGAAAAATCATATCTCCAGAGACAAGGGGCAATTTAACTAAGCCTTCTTGCAACCAGGTATTCAAAGCAGGCGATACAGCCCCTTCTGGGATATAAAGTGCTTTCACTTGATCTAAATTTTTTCCAGTAAAGTGCGCTTTAAGATTTAAAATTGGATTTTCTGGATTTTGCACAGGAACACGAATGGTGCCCGAAGACTGAACTTGAATCCATTTATTTTGAAGACTTCCATTTTGAAGGATAATATTCCAAACAGGCCTAGGCTTGGTTGTCTTTTTCCAAGCGACCGCCGCCGCAACCTGACTCGCTGGCCAAGGATTAGGAAAGAAGTGATTCGCGCTGAATTTCAGTTGATTACTACTAAAACTAGCTTGCCCTCCCACAGGGCCCGTTTCAAATGCAAAGTCATCAATTTGTCCAGCAGGATTGAGTTGCTTCCATATCTTTGAAGTCTGTGAAGTAGGCCTAAACCAAAAGTTAATCCACTCTCCCAAGATATCTAAATCGACTTTTTTTGCACTGAGCTTCCAGATATAATCTTTTGAATTCGGAAGATAATTCACTCTCAATGCACTATCATACGCTCCCCCTAAAATATCAATTTGATGTAAGGGAAAAATTCCAAGTTTCCAGCCCCCCCCCTGATCTGTAGTGCGACTCCAAACAATATGCTCATCAAATTGTGGTGCGATCAATTTTTTCGTATATTGATTGCTTAAGTTTAAATTGGTTAGGGCCACATCTAAATTAAGATTCTGTAGAGCTTGTTGTGCAACCGAACCATTAAATTCAATACTCCCGCCTCCCTTATGCCAATTGAGCCCTTTAAAAAACTCAACACCTAAGATGGATTCAAAACTATCTGCTTGCAAGCCCCCCTTAAAATCAATTTTCCAAGCATTCAAATCAAAGATGTTTTTTCCTGGATTTAAATGCGTAACCATATTAAAACTGCTATTTGGAACTTCAGCAATAGTCCCTTTTATATCAAACTGATAATTAAAGCGATTCACCCAATCCACACAATCCAGATCAATCGTGATTTTATTTTGATTGTGCAAAGTGGTTTCTAAAATCACATCTTGAAAATGAATGGCACGCTGAGCCAAAAACAATCTGACCAATGCAGGAGATAAATGCATTGAAGAACCCCGCTGACCATTAAAATCTTGCAAGCTGAAAAAGCCATCTGAGCCCTGAACCAAACGCAATTTTATTCCAGAAAATTGAATTTCATTGGCAATGACTTCACGCTTAAAAATAGAACGCCAGACTGAAAGATTCACAGAAAAATCATCAATCAGCAACGGAGCTTTCATGGTCATCTTATCCAGAATCACGACCTTTTTCAAATCTAAGCGTGGAGAGCCTCCATACCAAGAAACTGTTGCATTTTGATAAGATACTTGCGCAGGCGCTAAGCTTAAATTCACCCATTTTTGCAAATTACCATTATCATTGGCAATGACCAAAGCAAGTGTAATTCCGCCACTCAAAATCAAGGTTAAAATAAATAAGCCTACGATCAAACCAAAAGAAAATTTTACAATTTTTTTAAAACGGAACGATATCATATTGCTCCCGTGTATATTGCGGCACTGATTTTAATTGAATCACCAGCCCCAAACTTGATTCTAATTCAGCAAGCAAACTAGGATCTTCTTCCATCAGCCCATTATAAACGCAATTAGACAGACATACCAGAAATCCAGACTCTGGTTTAAAGGCCAAAACTTCACGTTGCAAATCACGATAAATTTCGTAGACTAAGGTCTCAACTGTTTTAATCATTCCGCGTCCAGAACATTCCAGGCAGGGCTCACACAACTCACGAAGAAGGCTTTCATGTGTCCGTTTACGAGTAAGCTGTACTAAGCCAAATTCCGTAAAACCACTTACTTTTATGCGACTATGATCTTGCAATAAGGCTTTATGGAAAATATGAAGCACCTGTGCCCGCTGCTCTTCCTGCGCCATATCTATAAAATCAATGACGACAATGCCTCCAATATTACGCAAGCGCAATTGGCGTGCAATCATTTGTGCTGCTTCAAAATTCGTTTTACAGATGGTTTCATCATGCGAGGGCGCCCCGACAAAACTGCCTGAATTGACATCAATAGTTGTCATCGCCTCGGTTTGATCTATCACCAAATAACCGCCGGATTTTAAATTCACACGCCGCAATAAATTACGCTGCAACTCTTCTTCCACCCCATAACGTTCAAAAATTGGGGCTTTGCTCTTTGTTAACTCCAATTTTTCAAATGCTTCTGGAACAAATTGCTTGCTAAAATTTTGTAGATCTTCAAACATTACTGCATCATCCACTCTAATTTTCTCAACGGACGCATTGACCCAATCACGAATCACTTTTTTACCTATCGATAAATCCTCATAAACTCTATTTTTAGGCTTAATTTTTTTGGCATTTTTTTGAATAGCCTGCCAAAGTTTATTTAAAAATTCATATTCTTTTTCCAGCGATTCAAATAAAACCCCTTCTGCTGCGGTTCGCACAACCAAACCCACTTGATCAGTCTGGATCATTTTTTCAAGCAGCGTCTTTAAGCGCTGACGCTCGACTTCGTCTTCAATACGAGTAGATAATCCAATTTGTAACTGACCGGGCATATAAACAAGATAGCGAGACACAATAGAAATCTGTTGCGTCAGGCGCGCGCCTTTTGTCCCCAAAGGATCTTTCATCACCTGAACTAAAATTTCCGCCCCTTCTTTGACAGGAAAATGCTCTGACAAATGCAAAAATCCTGCTTTTTCTAGACCTATATCTACAAAAGCCGCCTTCATTCCAGGAACAATACGGCCGATTTTTCCTTTATAAATATTGCCAACTAACTCTTTTTTAGACAAACGCTCTAGGTGAATTTCTTGTAACACTCCATTTTCAATCAGTGCGACACGCGTTTCATATCGGCCCACATTCATCAAAATTTCGCATCTCAGATCCGTCGTCACAGAGGCCTCCTAAATTTTGCGAAGCCCTACTTCCAACAACTGTTTCAGATCGACCTCAGCGGGCGCACTGGTCATCAAACAGGCCGCACTTTGAGTTTTAGGAAAGGCAATGACATCACGAATATTATGAGTGCCTGTAAAAAGCATGACCAATCGATCCAAACCAAAGGCCAGACCTCCATGCGGAGGCGCACCATATTGCAAGGCATTTAATAAAAAGCCAAATTTTTTCTGGGCCTCTTCATGATGAATCCCCAACAAGTCAAATACGGCCTGCTGTATTTTTGCATCGTGAATTCGAATCGAGCCACCCCCCACTTCATAACCATTTAAAACGATATCATAAGCATAGGCTTTGACAGATTCAGGATCTTTCAACTCATCAAGATTTTGGATATTGGGAGCCGTAAACGGATGATGACGCGCCATCCAAACGCCTTGCTCCCCTTTTTCAAACAAAGGAAAATCTGTCACCCACAAAGGAGCCCATTCATGTGTTAATAATTGGAGATCATGGCCTAATTTCACACGCAATGCCCCGATTGACGCAGCAACCACATCTTGATGACCGGCACCAAAGAAAACAATATCGCCATTTTTTGCATCCACACGCTCTAAAATTTGCGTGACTTTTTCAGGGGTCAAAAATTTTAAAATGGGGGATTGTAAACCTGCAAGCCCTTCGGCTAAATCATTGACTTTGATATACGCTAAGCCTTTTGCGCCATATTCACCGACAAATACAGCATAATCATCAAGCATTTTTCGGCTGAGTTTCGCTGCACCTTCTGGCAATCTCAAGGCCACAACACGCCCATATTGATCACGCGCAGGCTCGCCAAAAGCTTTAAATTCAACGTCTTGCATTAGATCTTTCAAATCGACAAACTGCAAGGGAATTCGCAAATCAGGTTTATCCGAGCCATACAAACGCATGGCTTCATCATAAGTCATACGTGGAAAAGCATCGAATTCCAAATTCAGCTGAGTCTTAAACAAATGCTTAAGCAAGCCTTCATTTAGATTGATCATCCATTCCTGATCAATAAAGGAGGCCTCAATATCAATCTGAGTAAATTCAGGCTGACGATCCGCACGCAAATCCTCATCCCGAAAACAACGGACAACCTGATAATAGCGATCAAACCCTGAAACCATCAGCAATTGCTTAAACAGTTGAGGCGATTGCGGTAAGGCAAAAAAAGAACCTTTATGAACACGACTAGGCACAAGGTAATCTCTCGCTCCGCCAGGTGTCGGCAAAGTCAGCATGGGAGTTTCAATATCTAAAAAGCCCTGATCATCTAAATAAGTCCGTACCGCACGCACCATCTTACTTCGACGAATCATACGCTCCTGCATTTCAGGCCGGCGCAAATCTAGAAACCGATATTTTAAACGCACTTCTTCAGACACATTATAATGCTCATCCAACATAAAAGGAGGCGTTGCCGCTTGATTCAAAATATTAAGGGTACTCGCAACCACTTCAATTTGGCCTGTTTTTAAATTCGGATTGGCTTGATTACCCGGACGCAAACGCACCGACCCTTTCACTTCAATCACAAATTCATTACGAATCCCTTCTGCCCGCTTAAAGATTTCAGCCAACTCAGGCTGAAAAACCACTTGCAGCAATCCTTCACGATCCCTCAGATCCAGAAAAATCACCCCACCATGATCACGCCGTCGATGCACCCAACCGCAAATTAATACATCCTGCCCAATGCTTGTCTCGGTGATTTCACCACAATAATGTGTACGCTGCATTAATTAAAGCCCTTTTATCTCTGTTAAAAATTTTGACTAATGATGAAAATAAGACAAAACCATCCCCACCATAATCACTAAAAAACCACTCATAAACATATTTTGCAAGCTGCGGATACTTGATTTTATCCCTTTTATTTCAGTTTTAATTTCAACAATGTCAATTTTAACTTCTGCAATTTCAGATTTTAAGTCAGCTTTCATTTCTGACATTTCAGCTCTTAACTCAGCTTTCATCTCTGACATTTCAGCTCTTAACTCAGCTTTCATCTCTGACATTTCAGATTTTAACGCAGACTGAGTCAGCAGCAAATCTGATTTTGTCGCTAACTCCTTGAAGCTAAACTCTTCTGATTCTTCAATTGCTTCAACAATGCCGCGTGCTTGTGCCTCAGTCATGCCTGAATTCTTTAAACGATCATATGATTTAAAAGGGGTTCTCATTGCATAAGCCATATTCAATTTCCTCCATTGTAACATAAAAACAAATTTTATTTCGATCTTATTTTACACAGAGGAATCCCATCATGCAATCTTTTTTAAACAGCCTAAATCATCGCCATCCCACCATTGACATGCAAGGTCTGCCCGGTAATATAGCCCGCCTCATCGGAGGCCAAAAACGCCACCATATGCGCAATATCATTCGGTGAACCAATGCGCTTTAAGGGAATGCGATCAATTAAAATTTTACGATATTCCTCTTTCAATTTCTGGGTCATATCTGTTTCGATAAATCCAGGTGCGACCACATTCACGGTGATATTCCGCGAGCCAATTTCCTGCGCTAAAGATTTACTAAATCCAATGACCCCTGCTTTCGCCGCACAATAATTTGCCTGACCTGGATTTCCAGTCACACCTACAATCGAACCGATCGAAATAATCCGGCCCCATTCCGCTTTCATCATCGTACGCATACAGGCTTTCGTCAAGCGAAAAACGGAATTGAGATTGGTATTAATCACAGCCAACCAATCGTCATCACTCATACGCATGAGGAGATTATCTTTCGCAATACCCGCATTATTCACTAAAACAGATGGCATTTTTTCAGTTGCTTGCATGGCTTTTAAAAACAAATTAATACTTTCCGGGTCAGAGATATTTAAAACAAAGCCGGCCCCTTTTTCACCCAAACGCTGACTGATTTCATCTGCGCCTTCCTGGCGCGTCGCTGTACCAATGACATAAAATCCATTTGAGACCAAAACATTTGCAATCGCTGCACCAATGCCGCGTGTTGCTCCGGTGACCCAGGCTATTTTTTTATCCATGATGCACTCCTCCCCTCTAAAAATCCAGCCTGATCCTCTAAATTAAAAAAGTGCCCTTCTGCAATGATGCGCTTATTGAGTCCGGTCAGTACTTTTCCTGGGCCACATTCCACAAAAGTATTGACGCCCAAAGCCTCCAGCGTTTGCATCGACTTAACCCATAAAACAGGCTGGTCTAATTGCTTCACTAAAGCAAGTTTAATTTCAGCACTGTCTTCATGTAAAGACGCATCTACATTATGAATCACCTTGATTTTAGGTTTTTTAATCGAAAAGGTTTCAAAATACTGTGCCAGTTTTTCAGCGGCAGAATGCATTAATAGACAATGCGAAGGAACAGAAACTGGAATCAACAATGCACGCTTAGCACCCATCACTTTTGCAGTTTCCATCGCACGATTCACGGCCAATGTTTCTCCTGCAATGACAACCTGACCGGGCGCATTAAAATTAGCCGCTGAAACAATCCCGCCTTGGGCCGCTTGTTCACAAGCGTTTATAACGCCCCGATCATCCAAACCTAAAATAACTGCCATGGCCCCTTTTCCAGCTGGAACCGCCTCTTGCATTAATTGCCCGCGCAGACGCACTAACTTGATCGCATCAGGAAAGTCCAAGGCATCCGCTGCAACCAAAGCCGCATATTCCCCTAAACTATGCCCTGCCAAATAATTGGCCTCCACGCCCGTTTCAACAATCCAGAGGCGATATAATGCAATGCTCGCGGCTAAAATTGCAGGCTGGGTAAATTCAGTTTGATTGAGCTTGGTTTCATCATACTGAATCAAATTCAGCAAGTCAAAACCCAAAGCCTCACTGGCTTCAAAAAATGTTTCTTTTACAATGGGTTCATGATAAAAATCGTGCAGCATGTTTATTTTCTGCGAACCCTGCCCTGGGAATACAAAGGCAATCATTTTTACTCCTTTTCAATAGCGAACTAAACTTGCGCCCCAGACAAAACCAGCGCCGAAGGCCTCAAACAATAATAAATCACCGCGTTTAATTTTGCCAGTGTGCACGGCATCCGCTAAAGCAAGCGGAATGGTTGCTGACATGGTATTGCCATGCAAACCCAAAGTCAGAATAACTTTATCCATCGAAAGGTTTAATTTTTTAGCTGTCGCGGTAATGATTCGCTCATTGGCTTGATGGGGGACTAAAAAATCAATTTGGTCCTGCGTGCAATTCGCTTCTTTTAAAATCAAATCAACAAGCTCACCCATTTTTTCGACGGCAACCCGAAAGACTTTATTGCCTTCCATTTTAAGCTGTGGAACAGGACAATCTGTCGCAAAGGCATCTGCTCGTAAATGCGGCGAAACATACAACAAATCACGATGCATTCCATCTGCAAAAATACGAGAGGCTAAAATGCCCGGCGTTTCACTCGCAGACAAAACCACAGCACCCGCACCATCACCAAATAAAACACAGGTCGATCGATCCGTCCAATCCAAAATACGGGACATTAACTCTGAACCAACCAATAAAACATGGCGCACACTGCCTGCATCAAAAAATTGCTTAGCCGTATGCAACCCGTAAATAAATCCACCACAGGCAGCATTTAAATCAAACGCAGGACAAGCCGCCCCTAAATTAGCTTGGACTGAACACGCAACCCCAGGCATCATATGATCTGGCGTCGAAGTCGTCACAATAATTAAATCTAAATCTTCAGCAGAAAGGCCCGCATGCAACAAAGCAGCTTTTCCAGCTTCTGAAGCCATAAAAGCATTGGTTTCATGCCCTTCAGCAATACGGCGTTCTCGAATCCCAACTCGCTCTTGAATCCACTCATCACTCGTTTCAACAAAAGTAGAGAGCTCTGCATTCGTCAAGACTCTTTTGGGCAAATACGCACCGACCCCTGCAATCCTAGCCTTCATCTTTCAATCCTAAAATTTGTTCAACTTGATCATGAATTCTACCCGGAATATCCTGTGCTATTTCTTCAAGTGCTACGGAAATCGCCATAGAAAAGGCAAGGGCGTCTGCACCGCCATGACTTTTAATCACAATTCCTTTAAGTCCTAAAAAACTAGCACCATTATAATAACGAGGATCCATTTTACTTTTAATTTGACGCAAAACAGGATAAGCCAAAATCGCTAAAAATTTGGAAAAAAGACTTCGGCTAAAAGCATTCTTAACGACAAAGGAAATGAGCTTAGCTGTGCCTTCCATGGTTTTTAAAGAAATATTCCCCACAAAACCATCGCAGACAATCACATCCGCTTTATTCCAAAAAATATCATTCCCTTCAATAAAACCGATATAATTGATTTCGGGACAGGCAGCAAGACGTTGCGCAACTGCTTTAATCACATCGAGGCCTTTCATCTCTTCTTCACCGATATTGAGCAACGCAACGCGAGGCTTTTGAATATGATCGACGAATGTTGTCCGAATAGAACCCATTAAGGCAAACTGAAATAAGTGTTCCGCAGTACAATCCACATTCGCACCCAAATCCAACATATGGGAAAGCGCGCGCTCACCAGTTTTGGGATCAATCCCAGGCATGCCATAAATAATGGCAGGCCGATCAATTCCCGGCAAGGTTTTTAAAACAAAGCGAGAAGTCGCCATTAAAGCGCCTGTATTTCCGCTGCTGACACAGGCATTGGCACGCCCTTCTTTCACCAAATTAATCGCCACACGCATCGAAGAATCTTTTTTATGTCGCAACGCAGAAGAAGGCGACTCGTCCATTTCGACCACTTCCGTAGCATTCAAAATTTCAAGCCGAGGATGATCTTCTGCCTTCAATTGCTGCAATTTTTTACGAATGAGAGAAGCATTACCAACCAAAATCAGCTTTAAATCGGAATATTTTTTCAGAGCATCCAAAGCGCCGGGGACTGTGGAATGAAATCCATGATCTCCGCCCATCGCATCAATCGCAATGATCGCCATGATAATCTCGGCTTAGTCTTCTGACTTTTTAGCGACTAAAAGACGTCCTTTATAAAACCCACCTGGGGTCACATGATGACGCAAATGTGTTTCGCCCGTTGACGCATCAACCGATACAGCACGCGCTGTCAGGCCATCATGACCACGACGCATATCGCGACGTGAACGGGATTTTTTAGTTTGTTGAACTGCCACTTTTTTTCTCCTTTAAATCTGCTAACTTATTCAAGTCAGCAAAGGGTTTATACGTATTTTTCTGTTCTAAATCAGAGGTTGCATAGTATGCCTGATTCTGCAACAAAGAACAATCTTTTTTTTCGTGCATCGGAAACATAGGTAAAGCAAGGATCAAATCATCTTCCAAAATCTCATAAGGATGAATCTGATTTAGCGCATTCAAATACAATGGCTGTATCTCCAAAGGAAGGGCTTCCGCTTCTGCTTCAGTCTTCACATACTGCATTTGAATAGAGGCCTCTAAGTTAAAATCGATCCGTGCATTACAGCGCTGGCAGCTTAAATGCAACAAAGCATGCAAATCTAATTTTGCCTGAATCTGCTTGGCTTCATTCCGAGAAAAAGCCCACTCTACTGAGACCTCACCTTCTGTATCCGCTAATGAGGGAGCCAAACGCTCAAAACGAGACAAAGGCAGTTTTTCGAAGATCACTTTATTTTCTTTTGCTGCTTTTACGCAATCTAATTCTGGTAGCATAGAACGTTTCCTATAATATTTGTCCCCATCATACCATGCCGCTCTTCCACTTGCACCTCACAAACAAAATCCATAAAATAAGCACACCTACTCCAATGAGAACTTTCAATTATGGATAATGCTTTTGCCCGCCTTCAAACTAAAATCATGGCGAAACATACGCACTTTGTAACGACCAATGATGAATATGCCCCCGTCAAAATGGATGACCCTGCTTTGTCAGTGATGACTGATTTTCAGGTCAAGACACCCTATTCAACGACTGAAAACACTCTCATTCCTTCTGCGCTTCAACAAATGAAACTTTCTAAAGTAAAATCTCTCTTTATCGTGGATCAAGACGATGCCGTCATTGGCCACATCTCTGCGCGCGATATTCAAAGCACCAAAGCTACGACTGCGGCAGAATATCATGATATCAAACAAAGCGAAGTCACAACTAAAATGCTCATGATCAAAGCCCCGCAACTCCATACTTTATATTTTAGCGAACTCTCCAATGCACGCGTTGGCCATATTGTACGCCTCCTACATGAATTACAAGTCAACTATATTTTTGTGATTGAAGAGGGTAGTGAAAAAATCCGAGGCCTATTTTCAGTCTCGCGTATTAGCCTTCAACTTGGCGAAAACGTGATGGGAGATTTAAGCTCTCATTCTGTTGCTGAAATGTCTCACCTTATTTAAATAAACCAGGAAGGAAAAATTATGAAACTCAACGCTGGCAAAGACTTGCCTCACGACATCAATGTCATCATCGAAATCCCTGCATTCAGCGAACCCGTTAAATATGAATTTGACAAAGACAATAACCTGCTGGTCGTCGATCGCTTTATGGCAACCTGCATGCAATATCCCTGCAACTATGGCTTCATCCCCAACACCTTGTCAGAAGATGGCGACCCCATGGATGTACTCGTCATTACGCCCGTCCCCTTACGTCACGGCGCCGTCATCCGCTGTCGCCCAGTTGGCATGCTTAAAATGACCGATGAATCGGGTGTAGACACGAAAATCATTGCCGTCCCCCATGACAAACTCACCAAACTCTACACGCATATTCAAGATATTACCGATATCCCTGAATTGCTCAAACAACAAATCAAGCATTTTTTCGAACATTACAAAGATTTAGAAGTCGGAAAATGGGTCAAAGTAGATGGTTTTGAAAATGTTATTACTGCAAAGCAGGAAATTACTCAAAGCGTTGAACGCTTAACGACGTAAACAATGACGCTTCGCTATGTTCCACTGCGCATCCACTCTGAATACTCGGTCATTCATGGCTTAGGAAGTATTCCAGCTCTGGTTTCTGAAGTCCAATCTCACGGATTTTCAGCGATGGCACTCACAGATGCCTGTAATATTTTTGCAGCAATTAAACTATATCGAGAAGCCCGAAAAAAAAAGATCAAGCCGATTTTTGGGACAGACCTATGTTTAATGGCTGGAAAAGCACGCTATCCTTTTAGCATTTTATGCCAGAACGAATTGGGCTTTAAAAACCTGACCAAACTAGTTTCACGCGGCTATCTCAAGGGAAAACGTGAAAAGGGTATTCCACTGATTGAACGTAGCTGGTTGACGCCCCTCTCTACAGAAGGGCTGATTGCCTTATCCGGCGGGGTTCAAGGTGAAATTGGTGCGCTATTACGCAATGCAAGTGAGGCTGAAACACTTCAGGCACTTGAATTCTGGCAGTCTCTTTTTCCAGACCAGCGTTTTTATCTGGAGATCTCACGCGTGGGCGAGCCCAATGAAGAAGCCTATATTCGCAAAGCCCTTCCCTGGGCTGAAAAACAAAAGCTACCCGTCGTCGCAACGCATCCCAGTTATTTTTTAAATCAGGATGATTTTGGAATCCATGAAGTCCGCGTTGCCATTCATGAAGGCTTTACTTTGGACGACCCCAATCGCCCTAAAAATTTTACAGATCAGCACTATTTAATTTCCGCAGAAGCGATGGCGGAACGTTTCGCAGACTGCCCCATTGCCGTGCATAATTCAGCGGAAATTGCAAAACGCTGCACGGTCACGTTTACTTTAGACAAAGCTTTTTTACCCAAATTCCCCATTCCAGAGGGGCTGACTGAATCGGATTATTTTAAACAAGAAGCCCATAGAGGCTTACAAGAACGCTTTACGGTCATGAATGTCAATCAGAAAACCTATGAAGACCGCCTTAATCTTGAACTCGACATGATTATCCAAATGGGCTTTACCGGTTATTTTTTAATTGTTGCAGACTTTATTCAGTGGTCCAAAAAAAATGGCGTCCCTGTTGGCCCGGGGCGCGGATCAGGTGCAGGATCCCTCGTTGCGTTTGCACTCAAAATTACGGATATTGACCCCCTCCCTTACGATTTACTTTTCGAGCGTTTTTTGAATCCAGAGCGCGTCTCCATGCCTGACTTTGATATTGATTTTTGCATGGATGGGCGTGATCGTGTGATTGAATATGTCGCCAACAAATATGGCCGCTATGCCGTCTCACAAATCATTACTTTTGGCACCATGGCTGCCAAAGCGGTGGTCCGGGATGTGGGCCGCGTTTTAGCCCTCTCCTATGGCTTTGTAGATGGCATTGCCAAACTAATTCCGCTGGATTTGGGCACGACCTTGCAGGATGCCTTGGACAAAGAACCGCAGCTTAAACGGCGATATGAAGAAGAAGAAGATGTCAAAGCCTTAATTGACATGGCTTTAAAATTGGAAGGCACTGTTCGCAATGTCGGAAAACATGCAGGTGGCGTGGTCATTGCCCCCACTGACCTCACTGACTTTACCGCAATTTATTGTGAAGAAGGCAGTGAACAGCTGGTTGCGCAATATGATAAAGAAGACGTAGAAGCTGCCGGCCTGGTGAAGTTCGACTTTTTGGGCTTACGCAATCTTACGATTATTCAAGCAGCGGTAGACAATATCAATCATCGCCATCCTGATCGCAAGCTGGATATCAGCCTGCTTCCCCTGGATGATAGCCTCACCTTTGAACTCTTAAAAAAAGGCGATACCACCGCCGTCTTCCAGCTTGAGTCACGAGGCATGAAGGATCTGATCAAACGGCTTTCTCCAGATTGTTTTGAAGATATTATCGCCCTGGTCGCCTTATTTCGTCCAGGCCCACTTGGATCCGGCATGGTTGATGATTTTATCAATCGCAAACATGGTCGCGCAAAAATCGAGTACCCGCATCCTGATACGGCTCCGATTCTAAAGTCTACGTATGGCGTGATTTTATATCAGGAACAAGTCATGCTGATTCCTCAGGTTTTAGCTGGATATACCTTGGGGGGCGCCGATTTACTGCGTCGCGCCATGGGCAAAAAAAAGCCTGAAGAAATGGCAAAGCAACGCAGTGTCTTTATCGAAGGCGCCCAGAAAAATAAAATTGATGAAACAGTCTCTGGCCCTATTTTTGATTTGATGGAAAAATTTGCAGGCTATGGCTTTAACAAATCCCATTCTGCGGCCTATGCATTACTGGCCTATCAAACCGCTTATTTAAAAGCCCATTATCCTTCTGAATTTATGGCTGCGGTCTTATCCTCAGACATGGACAATACCGATAAAGTCGTTGGTTTTGTTGAAGAATGCAAAGCCATGCATTTAATCTTACAACCGCCGCATATTCAGCACAGCCTTTACCCCTTCAGCGTCATTGATGAACACACAGTCTGTTATGGACTCGGCGCAATCAAAGGCGTGGGCCAAATCGCGATCGAGCTGATTATTGAAGAACGCAATAAAGGCCCTTTCAAAAATTTATTTGATTTTTGTAAACGGGTAGACTTACGCAAAGTGAATAAACGGGTCATGGAAGCGCTGATTTACAGTGGCGCAATGGATGAACTCGGCCCCAATCGAAGCACCCTCTTAAACTCCCTTGAAACCGCGATGCAGGAAGCCGATCAACACGAAAAAGCCATCGATGCCGGCCAAGATGATCTTTTTGGAATGTTTGCAGCAGAAGAACCCAATCAGGCACCCAAAGAGATCACTCATCATTGGAAAATGGCTGAAGCAGCCTCTAATTACGATCGCGTTATGCAGGAAAAACAAGTCCTCGGCTGGTGCCTATCCGGCCATCCATTGGATGAATACCGCAGCCTCTTCAAAGCCTTAAAAATCCAACCCTTGACGCAAGTCCATCCCACTAGCCGCGGTGAATGTGTTCATTTAGCAGGAATCATTCTGAACACTCGAAAAATAAAAACCAAGCGAGGCAGTTTTTTAATGGTTATCAACTTAGAGGATTTCAGCGGAAAATTGGATGTGACTTGCTTTAGCGAAGTGATGGATGAATATCAAGCCCTTCTTAAACCCGAAGCCAAAGTCGTGATTGAAGCTGAAATTCAACCCGACGATTTTTCAGGTGGTTTTAGAGGAGTCGCCAAACGCATCCATGACCTACAAATTTATAAAAGCGGAAAAGCAAAACGACTCAAAATCACGCTTTCTGAAAAAGAACTGACTGAAGCTAAATTACTACGACTCTCAGAATTACTCCGCCAAAACCGAGGTCAATGCGCCCTTCACTTCTGCTACGAACGTGAAGATGCCATCATTCAGTGCGAGGCGGGTAGCGCCTGGTCGGTCAATATCACGGATGCTTTTCTAGAAGCACTCGCACCTTACTCATTTGCAGTTGAGTTTTAAGGGCTCTAGTATTTCAGTTAAAAGCGCATAATGCTGACCAGCAAGCAACAGAGCGTGGCAGAGTTTATCTTTTTGACTAATGTTTAGTCTCGTCCAGCCCCCAGAACTGCCGTATCTGCAGAAGGCCCGCCTGCACCAGAAGGCCCAGCTCCAAATGCCATTGCTGAAGAAGGAAGTGCTTTAGCTGAAGGCCCGCCTGCACCAGAAGCAGAAGCCATAGCAGAGGCTGTTACAGCAGGCAGTTGAAGTTTATTTATGATCCAGCCTATTTCACAAATTTTGACATCCAGCTTCATGTCCAGGTTGCTTGTATATCTTTTCGGGTCCTCAAATTTCATTAAATCGATGCCAAAAGCCTGTATTTCCCCCAAAGAAATATTGGGAAATTTTTTCAAAAAGGGAATGGATGCCTCCATTAATCTAGGTCTTTCAGCTAAGCTTGATACAATAGCTGTAAAAGAAGGCCCCTTGAAAAACTGAGAAAATTCAAATAATGCTTTCTGACGAAAATCTGTTTCTGAGTTGGGCACATCAAAAGTTAATGCTGCTCCAGTAGTCAGTGAAGTGTGAATAGCCTGTACGGATAATAAGGAATTAAGAATGGGGTTTGAATAGCTTGTGAGAGCGGGCATCGATGAGCGTCTCGCTTCAGTCTCCCTTCTTATCAGAAAGGTCGTTATATTTTCAGGAGCCATTGACATTCTTGTACTAATTAACTCAATTCCACCATGCGTTCCAACCCAATAATTAAACCCCTCTGCATTTCCCTCTTGCGCAAGGTCAAATGCAAAAGAATACCCATTTTCCACGCTATATGCGTCAATAACCTCTAGGAGTAAGCGATCTTTTAACTGATCCGGAGTAGTCGATCGACAAAATTCGCACGCAATTCGTCCAAACGCATTGATTCTGGCCGCCATAGAAATGGACCCGTTTCTAATGATGCCCATATCCTCGTCAAGATCTTTTTTAAACATACAATCTAAAGCCCAATTATTAGGGTTGGGGCAAAACCCATCCTCTACACTCCTGCCACCTGAGACTATATTCAGTCTAGTTCGAGATATTCCTTGACTAACAAGAAATTCTCCATGCTGAGAAACGATAGCCTCTATTAGTTCAGCTTTACTGTATTGCTCGTTCGGCAACTCAACCATATAATTTGACATACCTCTTGAGTGAAATCTGAAGGAATAATATGACATGCACTTCTCCTTAATCATTATTTTTAATATATTAGATTTGAATAATACATTAAAAAATTGTTTATGTTAACTATCTCTGATAACACTATTTTTGCGCAGCTAATGTTAGAGGGCAGCAGTGAGTTCCAGAAATATTGCTTGTGGAGTAACTGAGGCTGCGTGTAAAACCTTGGTCAAGGAAAGGCTTTGAAAATCTGGCATGTGCTGGAAAGAAAAAGGCGCTGGCATTATTCTTGCGCTTCGCGCTTTAGTTTTTACAAAAGGACGTTTTGATCAATTTTGGGATCGCATCTATCAAGCTGGGCTGCGCCCTTTTTTAAAAGAGTTTAAACTGATCAAAACGATCTTCTTCAATCGCCTGGCGAATGTCACGCATCAGATTTTGATAATAATGCAGATTATGAATGGTATTCAAACGCGCACCTAGCATCTCTTTACAACGATCTAAATGATGAAGATACGCACGGGAATAATGCTGACAGGTATAACAGGTACAGCTTTCATCCAAGGGTTTTTCATCGGTTTTAAATCGACTATTGCGAATTTTAATGACCCCCTCTTTCACAAAAAGATGACCATTTCGGCCATTCCGTGTGGGCATCACACAATCAAACATATCCACACCCAAGCGAACGCCATCGATCAAATCCTGTGGCGTACCCACCCCCATCAAATAATGGGGCTTATCAACCGGCATCAGGGGCATCAGATGCGTCAGGGTTTCCATCATCAGATGTTTGGGCTCACCGACTGAAAGCCCGCCAATGGCATAGCCATCAAAGCCAATGTCCAATAAGCCCGCCAGTGAAACTTCACGTAAGTGAGGAAACATCCCTCCCTGAACAATTCCAAATAAAGCGGAGGGATTTCCCTGATGCGCATCATGACTGCGTTTCGCCCAACGCAAAGACATTTCCATGGATAACCGCACTTCGGTTTCGGTCGCAGGATAAGGCGTGCATTCATCAAAAACCATCACAATATCTGAACCCAAATCACGCTGAACCTGCATCGAAATTTCAGGACTCAGAAAGACCCGCTGACCATCGACCGGCGAATTAAAATGCACTCCCTCTTCTTTCAGCTTGCGCAATTTTCCCAAGCTAAAAACCTGAAACCCACCTGAATCGGTAAGAATCGGATGCGGCCAATTAATAAATTCATGTAAATCACCATGACGTTTAATGACTTCCGTTCCTGGACGCAACATCAAATGAAAGGTGTTGCCCAGAATAATTTCTGCGCCCAAAGCCTCTAATTCCTCACGTGAAACACCCTTAACGGATCCGTATGTGCCGACGGGCATAAAGGCGGGTGTTTCAATGGTGCCACGATCAAAAGTCAAGCGCCCACGCCGCGCTGCACCACATTTTTTTAATAATTCAAATTTCATCCGCTTAGGCCTCTGTATGTAATGTTTTCATGGCTTTAGAAAAATCGCCAGCCAAAATTTCAGGTAACACCTTCATTGCCCGATAAAGGGCGCGATCGATCTCAATTTTTTCATCTAAAATGGGGGGATGCAAAACATAACTGACCACCTGCTCCCGCTGACCGGGATGACCGATCCCAACACGTAAACGATAAAAATCAGCTGAACCCAGGCGATTTAAAATATCCCGCAGACCATTATGACCGCCATGTCCGCCGCCAATCTTAAGCTTGATTTCACCTGCCTGAAAATCCAGCTCATCATGCACGACTAATATTTCGCTGGGATGAATCTGATAAAATTGCGCAAACGCAGCTACTGCAAGGCCACTCTCATTCATAAAAGTAATCGGCTTACCGATAAAGACTTTATGCGAAGCACAGGGCAATTCAGCCCATTCCAAATGAAACTTTTTGTCTAAACGTAAATTGAGGCGGTATTGGGATGGCAGCGCCTCAATAAACCAAGCCCCCGCATTATGTCGCGTTTCCGCGTAGCGAGGGCCTGGATTGCCTAAACCAACAATGAACTTAATCATTTTGAAAAAGCTTACTTTTTGGCGGAATCAGAAGGCTCTTCCGTATCTTTCACAGTAGGCACTGCAGGTGCAGTAGGTGCGCCCGCTTGATCGTCTTCTGCTTTAAGAGCACGTGGAATATGAACATTCACAACACCTGCATCATTATCATGCGCCAATTCAGCCAGCTTCACACCCTTAGGCAAAGCGAGTTGAGATAAATGAATCGTATGATCCAATTGCAATCCGCTGATATCCACTTCAATGTACTCAGGCAAATTGCCAGGTAAGCAGACCACTTCAACTTCATTGACTAAATGATTCATCACGCCACCTGTTTTCACAGCAGGACATTCGCCAATGAAATGCAAAGGAACATGCATATGAATTTCAACATTTCCATCCACGCGTAAAAAATCGACATGCGCAATTTTAGGCTTGTATGCATGACGTTGTAAATCTTTCAAAACTGCTTTTTCGGTTTTAGCACCGATTTTAATCTCCAAAATAGAAGAATAAAAGGCTTCGTGCTCTAATGCGTGCAAAATTTTATTGTGATCCAAAGTAATGGAGACAGGCTCTTTTCCTGCGCCATAAATAACGGCTGGAATTTTTTCATTACGACGTAGGCAGCGGCTCGCACTTCTCCCCAAATCTGTACGAATTTCAGCGTTTAAAACAAAGTGTTGTTTCGTCATGATTCTTATCCTTTTAAAGTCAATCGCCCACACCTTGATCGCGACCAATCAAAGCGGACGGGTGATTCTACCAGAATCTTCCCAAAATAGAAATAGGCCGTTGCACTTGATTGACAAAAACCAGAAAGCTTTTTATGATGCAGGGGTTACTTTAATAAACCAATATAAGGACACTAAAAATCATGAATAAAAAGATACTTTGTCTGGCTGTTGCCATTGGACTAGGCGTTACAGCTTGCGCTAACGCTACTTTTTTCACCCCCTCTTTAAAAACTGAAATGGACAAAGTCAGTTATGCCATTGGTTTTGACATTGGAAATGGCTTTAAAACACAAGGCATTAATGTTGAAGCAAATCAATTTCAAGCCGGCGTTCAAGATGGTTTAAGTGGCAAAAAACCAGCCATGGAACCTGCTGATATGCAAGCGACTTTAATGGCTTATCAAAAAACGATGATGCAACAAGCTGCAACCAAACAACAAGCGCTGGCTACCTCAAATCTCGCAGCAAGCCAAGCTTATATGACTAAAATATCAGCAGAGCCTGGTGTCAAACAATTGGCCCCTGGTTTATACTACCAAGTTTTGACGGCAGGAAAGGGTAAGATTCCCACTGCAAAAGAAATCGTGACTGTGAATTATGAAGGCACCTTGCCAAATGGAACCGTGTTTGACAGTTCCTATAAACGCGGCCAACCTGCAACCTTCCAACTGAATCAAGTCATTCCAGGCTGGACACAAGCGGTTGCAAAAATGCCCGTAGGCTCCACCTGGATGATTTATATGACTCCTGATCTTGGCTATGGCGTGAGCGCACCCCAAGTGATTGGTCCTAATCAGGCGCTCACCTTCAAAATTGAACTCCTTTCAATTGGTGCGCCAAAAGCAAATGCAATTCAAGCGGCTACAAACGCAGCAAAGTGATTGCCTTATGAAACGAAAAGGCCCGTTCCGACGGGCTTTTTTCTAGGAGAAACGCATGCGCAAAACAATCCTGACTATTTTTATCACCGCCATCATCTGCATTGCAAGCTGCGCAGGCCTCTATTGGTGGTATATTGCGCCTAACTCCGCCAGCGCTCCACAACTGATTAGTCAAATCAGCCATAGCAATCTCACTGTTTTAAGTCAATTTAATGCAATTGGAAACTTAGAAGGCTATGTCGTCCAATCGACACAAAACAATACCCAAAGCATTATTTACATGGACAATCAACAACGCTATTTAATTTCAGGCACGATTATTGCAGCGGATGGAACCGATATTTCTGCTCAAAATGAACAAACCTATATCACCCCAAAATCGGCCTCCCTAGCTTTTAACTATATTGCCAATGTCACTTATATTCAACAAGGAAGCAGCAAAGCCGCTCATCAAGCTTATATTTTATTTGATCCAAATTGCATTTACTGCCATCGATTATTCGAAGCACTTCAACCGGCCATTCAAAGTGGAATCCTCGCCATACGTTGGATTCCTGTTGCTTTTCTGAAAGAATCCAGCGCTGGTCGCGCTTACGCCATCCTCAGCAGCCCGAATCCATTGGCGATGCTGCTTCAAAACGAAACCAATTTTAATGAAAGCAGCGAAGACGGAGGCACACCGCCCTTAAACTCACCCAGCCTAAAAGTACAACAACAATTAAAAAATAATATGGCATTTTTAACCGAGACCCAACTGACAACCACCCCTGCTATTTTATATAAATCTCAAACAGGCATTGCCAATATTATTCCGGGCTTGCTCAGTCAAGATAAACTGAATGCCATGATCGAAGGCTTTAGCGTATGTTTCTAGGTAAAGAAACCTTCTGCAAAAAACGCTACAAAGCCATGATTGTTATTTTTATCGTGCTGCTGATTATCCTTGTTTTACGCCTCTTGTTTCTAGTCACTTTTGACCGCAGCTTTCTTCTGAAAAAAAGCTTACAGCAGGCCGACCACCCGCGCATTATTCCCGCCAGCCGGGGCGTCATATTCGACCGAAACGGCGTTCCACTCGCGATCAGTGCCCCCATCGACAATATTATTATCGATGGTAAAGTCTTTTCGCAAGATCCTGAAAACATCGCGCTCCTCGCTCAAAATCCCAATCTAGGTTTAAGCATTGATCAAATCAAGGCACTTTTAGCACCCAATCCCCGCTCTCGCTATATCATTGCGAAAAAAAACCTCCCCCCCAATATTGCCAATAACATTGATGATATGAACATCCCGGGCGTTTCAGTCCAACGCAATCAGCAAAGTTTTTATCCAGAGGGCCCCGCTTTTGCTCAATTTATTGGCTTTACGGATGTCAATGATGCGGGACAAAGTGGTCTGGAATTAAGCTACAATCATTTTCTAGCTCCGATTTATGGCCGTCAATCCGTTACAGAAAGCGCGCTCGGGCAAACCTATAGCATCAATCATTTAATGAAAGCTGCGCAAGATGGGCATGACCTGACTTTAAGTATTGATTCCAGACTTCAATATGTCGCGTATCAAGCCGTTGCCGCGCAAGTGATTGCTAAAAATGCAACCTGGGGAGGCGCTGTTATTTTGGACCCTCATACCGGAGAAGTCCTCGCTGCGGTCAGCTATCCCAGTTTTAATCCCAACTCCATGACTGACCGCTCGGGCAGCAATGTAAAGGACCAAGTGATTACAGATCAGTTAGAGCCAGGCTCTTCGATGAAACCAGTCACCATCACTGAAGCTTTGGCCAGCGGCCAATATTCACCCACCACGCCCGTTGACACCAATCCAGGATTTTATTATGTGGATGGGATTATGGATAATAAGCATAAAGTCCATGATGATGACAATTTTGGCATGCTCACGGTCACTAGCGTAATCACCAAATCCAGTAACATCGGCATTTCTAAAATTGGACTTAGCCTCCCCCGACAGGCGCTTTATAATACCTTTTTATCTTATGGATTAGGAAAAAAACCAACCGGTGGAAAATATCCAGGGGAAGCCTCAGGCTTTGTTTATCCGCTGAATCAACTGGGTGATTTCCAATTTGCGACCATGATGTTTGGCTACTCTATTTCCGCGTCACTCCTTCAAATGGCGCGCCTCTATGCCGCTATTGCAAATGATGGCGTGATTCTGCCCCTCAGCTATGTCAAACTAGACAAAGCGCCAGACGGCACCCGAATCATGACCCCACAAGTCGATCAACAGATGATTAAAATTCTAGAAACCGTTACCAGCCTCGACTTAGGGGGAACAGGCTTTCTTGCGAATGTCCCCGGTTATGTGGTGGCTGGAAAAACAGGAACCGCCCATGTTTATAATCCAAAAGGCGGTTATTTTGCCAATCAATATGATGGCTTTTTTGTTGGAATGATTCCTGCAAACAACCCTAAATTAATCATTGCAGTGGTCATGACCAATGTCAAAGGCTATAATGGAATGGGGGGAATTGCCTCTGCCCCTGTCTTTGGAAAAATTGCACTGGCGGCCATGCATATCCTTGGGATCAAACCCTCTAACAATGAAATTAATTTAAAAATTTATAAAAAAACGCCCCAACAATTAATTCAAGCTGCGATGGAAGCATGACCTCTGATATAAAAAATATCTATACGCCCATGATGCAACAGTATTTAGGCATTAAAAAAGACTATCCTACCATGCTGCTTTTTTATCGCATGGGTGATTTTTATGAATTATTTTTTGAAGATGCCCACAAAGCCGCAAAACTGCTCGATATCACTCTGACTCATCGAGGCCAGGTTAATGGAATTCCCATTCCGATGGCGGGCCTTCCTTATCACGCTGCAGAACAATATCTGGCTAAACTCCTGCAAAATGGTCATTCCGTTGCAATCTGCGAACAAGTCGGCGAAGTCACTGGCAAAGGCCCCGTTAAACGCGAAGTCGCACGCATCATCACCCCTGGAACCGTCAGCGATGAAGCCTTGCTGAATCAAAAGCAAGATAATCTTTTAGCCGCCCTGCATTATGATCGCAAAACGATGATGCTCGCCTATCTCAACTTATCCAGCGGCAGCATTGGATTGATCCCCCTGCCTGACCAAGATGCCTTGTTTTCAGAGCTAGAGCGCTTAAAACCACGCGAGATCCTCATCTCAGAAGCGCTGCCTTTTAAGTCAGACTTGAAAAATCATGCCCTCACCGAACGCCCAGACTTTGAATTTAATCATGCCAGCAATCAACGACTTTTAGAACAACATTTTCAAGTGAAAGATTTACACGGCCTGGGCTTGACCGAGGCGCTTCCCACCATCACCGCGGGCGTGCTGCTCAATTATTTAAAACTGACTCAAAAAACCAGCCTCTCACCCATTCAAAATATCCAAGTTGAGTCTCCTGATGATGCGATTATTTTAGATGCTGCAACGCGCAGAAATCTGGAAATTGATCTCAATTTGCAAGGCGGAACAGAGTTTACGCTGGCCTCAATCACCGACCGTACCATGACAGCCATGGGCAGTCGCCTTTTAAAACGCTGGCTGACTCGCCCCATCCGAAACCTCAGCCTTCTTAAAGCCCGCCAAAATCATATTCAAGCGTTTCTCAATACCCAATGCCATACGGAAGTCCGTGAATACTTAAGAAGCATCGGCGATCTTGAGCGCATCCTCATGCGGATTGCTTTAAAAACAGCACGTCCTCGGGATTTAAGCCAACTTCATCTCAGCCTTCAACGCATTCCGCAGATTCAAAAAACCCTCGCCCACAGCGGAGATCCGTTACTGACTCAACTCAGCGAATCCATTCAATCCGCACCGCTCATCGAAGCCTTACTGCAAAAAGCCATCGTCGACGAACCGCCCATGCTGATTCGGGATGGCGGCGTCCTGCGTGAAGGCTATGATGCGGAACTGGATGAACTTCGCATGATGAGCGCCAATCTAGACCAGTTTTTGCTTGACCTAGAAACCCGTGAACGTGAACGAAGCGGGCTCTCCAATCTTAAAGTAGCTTATAATAGAGTTAGCGGATTTTATATTGAAATTTCAAAAGCCCAAGCAGTGAATGCGCCTGCGGATTATATCCGCCGCCAAACGATTAAAAACTCAGAGCGCTTTATCACACCAGAACTCAAAAGTTTTGAAGATAAAATTCTCAGTGCCAAAGAGCGTGCTCTGATGCGTGAAAAAATGCTGTATGAAGCCCTGCTCGATGAATTGATTCACGCACTCAGCCTTTTACAAGCGATCACGACCTCGCTGACCGAATTAGACGTCCTGAGCAATCTCGCCGAACGAGCCGAACATTTAAACTGGGTCTGCCCCACTTTGACCGACACCCCGCATATTCAAATCAAAAAAGGTCGCCATCCCGTCATTCAAACGGTTCTAGAAGGCCATTTTATTCCCAATGATACCCTTCTCGATCAAAAGAAAAAAATGCTGATCATCACCGGCCCCAATATGGGCGGAAAATCTACCTACATGCGCCAAACGGCCTTGATTGCTTTACTGGCCCACACGGGCTCGTTTGTTCCTGCAGAAAGCGCGTCCATCGGCCCCATTGATCGTATTTTTACGCGCATCGGTGCCGCAGATGATTTAGCCAGCGGTCGCTCCACTTTCATGGTTGAAATGACTGAAACCGCAATGATCCTGCGTCATGCAACTGAACAGAGCCTCGTTTTAATGGATGAAATCGGCCGTGGGACAAGCACCTACGATGGCCTATCTTTAGCCCTGTCCGTTGCAGAATATCTTGCAAACAAAGCCCGTGCTTACACGCTTTTTGCCACTCATTATTTTGAACTCACTGACTTACCCAAAGAGTGGCCGCACATCCACAATGTTCATCTCAATGCCGTTGAACACCGCGATCAAATTATTTTCATGCATGAAGTCAAATCAGGTCCCGCCAGCCAAAGCTACGGCCTGCAAGTTGCCAGCCTAGCCGGCGTCCCCGCTGAAGTCATCAGCCGCGCAAAAGTCCATTTAAAAAATCTTGAGAAAGAAAAGCACACCCTGATTGACGTCAAAGCCCAGCCTGATTTATTCGCCGCCTGCTTAACGCATCCGATCATCGATGAACTCAAAGCAATCAATCCCGATGAGCTGACGCCCAAAAAAGCATTGGATTTGCTGTATCAGTTACGCGCTCAGCTTTAAAGGCGCAATCGAAAAATGAGAGCACATTTGCAACAACTTTATGAGCTAGAAAATATAGTTGATCTTAAAAGTTTCGATATAAAGCTCTGGAATAAAAGCAATCATGGGGTTAGGAATCGATTCACCCGTTCCAGGCGCATATTGGAAAGAACCCTCCGCAAACCAATGTTGATTAATACGGTAATCCAGTCCACCACCAAAAGTCGGTGCAAACGTACCAATATTCGCAATCACATTAGTTTGCCATTGGTAAGCAGGCCCTGCATCTATAAACAATGAAAAGCCGGAATGCCCCAACGGTGTCATTACCTTGAAAATAATAGACCAAAAGTTCATATTTGAATCCACATTAGGCCCAGACAAATTATAAGGATTAAGATCAGGTGTCAAAGCGCCCCAATTCCCCCAATATGCAAACGTTAATTGACTTGTTGGCATACGAATATATTGACCTTCCACAGCAAAATAAGAAGAAAATTGATATCCCAGATCTACACCATATGCAAAACCAGTCCCAGTTGCAGCAATTGGACTAGCTGTAGCAGTTGTAATATCATTTAAAAGATTCATATTTTGACTGACCACCACACTACTCCAATCTACATCAGCATATCCACCAATCAAACCACCATAAAAAAAGGAGTTCTTATAACTCGTGGCACCAGTGACATCCTCTGCAAAAGTAGAAGAAGCTGTAAAAACTCCTAAACAAGATGCAATAATAATTATCTTTTTCATTTAATCAATCCTTAAATTCTGTAAGCGACACTCAATTGTCCAGAATAAATATAAGGTATGTACTGATCCGCAGTGGTGGTCGACGCAGTTCCCGTACCCGGGGTATAGTTAAAAGCAAGAGAAAAAATCCAGCGCGCCAATTGAATGTCACTCACCCCAAAACCAAAAGTAGGGCGAACATTTGAAGAATCCGCCAATGGGCTTGAGCTTTCCACATCCGCAATCCCCAATGTTCCAAAAGCTTCAAAATCATCATGATAGAAAGGAGCCTCCACTTTACCCATCAGTGCAAAATAATTAGTCTTAGCTGTTATATGGGTAAGACCTCCATAAGGATTAGGCGTACCAAAATTAACAGATGAATCAGGATAGCGAATATATTGCCCTTCAATGGCTAAGTAAGGATTAAACTGAAATCCTAACATCGCTCCCACAATCGCTCCAGAACCAGAAGCAGAACTGGGGGTATTGTTACAAAGATTAGGCTTGAGAAAATCTGGCACTTGCCCACAGGTTGCAGCAAGGTCACCTTGCTCAACCAATTCACCCCAGTCTGTATTTCCATAACCTGTCATAAAACCGAAGTAGAGTGGATCTTTGGCCATGCTCGTCAGATTCGTATCCCCTGAATCATCCGCCGCATAAGCGGTCGCACTAAAGGCACACAAAGCACAGAACATCAAAATAATTTTCATATAACATATTAATTATAAATAATAAAGTGCGCATATTTTAGCATGCCAAAGACTGATAATCAAGATTTCTTTTAATGATTTTTTTGAGACTGAAGGAAGCCCTTTACACATTCCCGCATAAGCCATTACAATGGGGGACCTTTCATTGAATGATTTAGCGTAGTAGATGATGACTGTTCTTAATATGACTGATTTAGAATTAAAAAACAAACAAGTAGTGATCCGCGTTGATTTTAATGTGCCGATTCAAAATGGCGTGATTACCAGCGATGCGCGCATTAAGGCTGAATTACCGACCATTGAACTGGCCCTCCAAAAAGGCGCTGCGGTGATTTTGCTTTCGCATTTAGGGCGACCGGCTGAAGGCCAGTTTAATGTTGAAGATTCTCTGGCGCCTGTTGCGGAACGTCTCAGCGCTTTATTGAAACGCCCGGTTCCTTTAATACAAAACTGGATTGATGGCGTCACCGTTAAACCGGGCGAAGTGATTTTGTGTGAAAACGTCCGCTTCCTCACGGGGGAAGGCAAAAACGACCCTGACCTTGCTAAAAAAATGGCCAAACTGGCTGATGTTTTTGTGATGGATGCCTTTGCCACAGCGCATCGCGCGCAAGCATCGACCTATGGCATTGCGGAATATGCACCGATTGCCTGTGCCGGCCCGCTTCTACAAGCGGAACTCAGCGCACTGGGCAAAGCCATTGCCCTGCCCGCCCATCCTTTGGTGGCGTTAGTGGGCGGCTCAAAAGTCTCCAGCAAACTCTCCATTTTAGAAGCCCTTAGCGATAAAGTAGATCAATTGATTGTCGGTGGCGGGATTGCCAATACCTTTCTCGCGGCGGAAGGCTTTAATGTGGGCGCCTCTTTATATGAAGCGGATTTAGTCCATGTCGCCCGCGCCATTCTCGCTAAACTTAAAAAACAAGGTAAATCCTGCCCACTCCCCATTGATGTCGTGGTTGCAACTGAATTTTCAGCGACCGCTAAAGCCACCATCAAAAATGTACGGGATATCCAAAGCAACGACATGATTTTAGATATTGGCCCCCAATCAGCTGCACAATTGGCGACGATTCTCAAAGAGGCTCAAACCATTATTTGGAATGGCCCGCTGGGTGTATTTGAATTCCCAGCCTTTAGCCAGGGAACTGCGACCATCGCCCGCGCGATTGCGGACAGCAATGCATTTTCACTTGCAGGCGGCGGAGACACCATCGCGGCAATCGAAAGCTTTAAAGTTGAAGACCAAATCTCATATATTTCCACTGCAGGGGGCGCTTTTCTTGAATTTTTAGAAGGCAAAACCCTCCCTGCTGTATCCATTTTAGAAAAACGAGGAGCCACTCATGCGTAGAACCAAAATTTTAGCCACCATTGGACCCAGTTCAGAAAACGAAACCGTTCTGCGCCAAATGATTCAAGCCGGTTTAAGCGCCGTACGCTGCAATTTTTCACACGGCAGTCATGAAGATCATGCGAAACGAATCGAACTCGTTCGCAAAGTCGCTGCAGAAGAAGGCAAAGTCATTGGCATTCTGGCTGATTTACAAGGCCCTAAAATCCGCGTTGCCCGCTTTAAAAATAAAAGCATCCAACTCGCTGAAGGCGCCATTTTTTATCTCGATGCCGATTTGGACAAAGACGCAGGTGATGAACATCAGGTCGGAATTGACTACAAAGAACTTCCCCGCGATGTAGAACCCGGCAATATTTTGCTGCTAGATGACGGAAAAATTGTTTTGCAAGTCATTGAAAGCAATGGCGTTCGCGTTAAGACAACCGTTATTGAAGGCGGCACTTTATCCAACAACAAAGGCATCAACAAAAAAGGCGGCGGCCTCACTGCCCCGGCTTTAACAGACAAAGACAAAAAAGATATTATTTTTATTGGAAATTTAGCCGTGGATTATGTTGCAGTTTCTTTTCCTCGCGATGCAAACGACATCAAAGAAGCACGCCAACTCCTTAATGCAGCAGGCAGCAAAGCGGGAATCATTGCAAAAATTGAACGCACGGAAGCCGTCGCAAACATCATCGAAATCATTCAGGAATCGGATGGCGTCATGGTCGCACGTGGCGACTTGGCCGTTGAAATTGGGGAAGAATACGTTCCCGGCGTCCAAAAAAGCATGATTCAACAAGCCCGCACTTTGGATAAAATCGTGATCACCGCGACCCAAATGATGGAATCTATGATCGAAAACTCCTCCCCAACGCGTGCAGAAGTCTCCGACGTTGCAAATGCGGTTTTGGACGGAACCGATGCGGTCATGCTCTCCGCTGAAACCGCTTCAGGAAAGTTCCCGGTCAAAGTCATCAAAGAAATGGATAAAATCTGCCGTGCAGCAGAAATGGACCCTTCAACCCGCGTCTCCAAGCATCGGGTTGAATGTCACTTTAATCGCGTGGATGAAGCCATTGCCATGGCCGCCATGTATGCAGCCAACCACTTGAATGTCAAGGCTATTCTCGCCATGACAGAGTCCGGCTCAACTGTCCTCTGGATGTCACGCATCAGCTCCCATTTACCGATTTATGCATTGACCCCTAATACCGCAACGACGGGCCGTGTCACTTTATTTCGGGGTGTGGAACCTGTTTTGTTTCATTCCAAAAAACATGCGCCCGCTGAAATCAATGCTGCAGCCATTCAGCAATTATTGAATCGCGGCGAGGTCAAATCAGGTGATCTCGTATTAATGACCTCCGGAGACCATATTGGCATTCACGGCGGAACCAACCTGATTAAAATTGTGAAGGTGGATTAGGAAGCGTTTGAATTAAAACAGTGCAAGCAAATCAGGAAGAATCATTTTTTTAAACGATTCTGGAGCAGTGCGCCATTCCAACAGGTCAACATTAAATGGCAACTTTGATTCCTCAAAGGCATATTTAAGCTGGCCAAGCTGTTTTACCTCAAGGGGATCGGCACTGATGAGCGTCAAATCTAAATCTGAATAAGGTTTAGCCGCCCATTTTGCTCTTGAGCCAAAGGCACAAACTTGAATGTCAGGAACATATTTTTTCAAAATATCTTTGACAATCGCCCATTGATCTATGCTGAGCTCAATAGGTGGAGCACTGGCATTCTGAATCAATCCGTGCTCCTGCTTTCAAGCATAGCCAACAGATATTGAATCTCCCGAATAAAGGGTAAGATAAGCACGATCACGGCTTTTGCTTTTTCCTCACCATAGGTATGCGAAGTGGCCGCGCGTGCATTGCGATAATCCCACCAAGTATCCCAGCCTGACTTCAAAAGGCCTTGCTCGGACCCCCTGCGAATTAAATTTTGAAAGCTCATTTCATCAAAACTTGCGGGGTTTGATGCCGTCATTTCTAAATAACGTTTCAACATTTTCCAGGACAATTCGTAAGTAAATTCAAATCGCTGAATCACCGCATCACGAATAATCGTATTTTCCGGCTCCGCCTGAAGTAAAGACCAGGCCTCCTCCAAACGAAGTGTCGCATTTTGCAAAGAGCTCAAATCGAGTTGTGAGGTCATGGGGCAGGCGAGCCTCCAGCTGCTTTTGCTGCTGCCGAATACGTAAGTGTTGTCACAACTCCAGGGGTAACCTGCAAGGCCGGTTTAATATGCGCAAAGTTAGGCTCCGCTCCTGGAGCGCTCAGGATCGCGGTAAACGCTTCATCTTTTCCTGGCACTTTAACTAAAGCCTCTCTTTTGATTTGTATCGACATACGCGAAACCCTTGCATTTGAAAGCACTGATTCAGGATTGCTATAATATCTCGGCCGCAGATCTCCAATAGCAGAGGGCTCTATTTTTTGCAGAAGTCTCAGACTTTTTGCAAGATCCGCTTCAGATTTAGTTTCACTTTCTTTTTTTACTTGAAAATATAAAGTGACAGAATCAGCTAAACGCGCCACCAATTCATATTCCCCACCTTTTGTTTCGACACGTCCGCTACTCATTTCACACCTCCATTATTATTTTTAGATCATGCTAAGCAACTGAGTTCAGAATACAATAGGTTTGCTTTTTTTGCAAGAAACTTTTTTATTTCTAGCGTCTTCTATCACGCGAGCTCCCACTCCCCTTTGAACGCTCCGTCGCTTTAAAGTTAGAGCGAGAAAACATAGCACTGCCCCACCCACTGGATTCAAACCAACTCGTCGTTACACCTGCTGAGTTTTCAGATCGAACATGTCCATACGTTCCGCTTCGACCTGACCAGTTGAGTGTGGGACCGGCATAAGCAGTCAGAGAGGCAACCGCATGATTCGATGCCGTACGCGAGCCCTCCATGGTACGAGCATAAAAAGAAGTGATGGCGCTTCCCTCTGCTGCACTGCGTTCTAAAGTCGTTATTGCAGAGCTGAAGATCCCAATGCCGAGTGCAGTCTGTGATTCTGATTCTCTGCGGGCCACTTCAGTACTGGTGGAAACGGAGGCTCTCGATGCGGCAACAAGATCTACAATCGCATCGACTGATCTTTGTGAATCATGTGATCTTCTTGAAAGGGCTCTCGCGTGAGGGCTCTGGATTGCGCCAACTTGGCGAGGTAGTTCACAACCCACCAATATAGGATTCCCTCGACCATCTGTGACAATGGCTCCAGAGCCTGACCTCAACGCATTCGTGATGGTACCATAAGGCGCTGCACTCGGACCATTTACAACCCGATCTAAACAGGTTGACGGCCTGTCAAAAATCCATCCCGCTGCGAGTGCATCTTGCTGAGCTCGCGACATGCCTGCAACTGGAGCATCTGACCTTGAGGCTGAACGTGCCACACTTCTAACCGCAGCTGTATGTGCAGGAGAAGCCCTGCCTGGCCCTCTTGGAATAGGCGCATAGGCTTCTGCTACTCTTAAAATAGTCGCCATTAACGCACTCAAAGCCTGTGATCCAGAAGGCGTCCTCAACACGCCTGTCGGTAATCCTGCGTGAGCATTGCCTCCAGTCAATCCAATCGAAACCATCGCTATACTGGCTGCCGTTCTCAACCCGGTCATCACACCGGGAATATTTGAATTAGCGGCGCGCAATATACTGGGTATCGCAGCAGTCATCGCTGCCTGAGCAAGCTGTGAAACCACGCCAACAGGGGTAGTAGATCGAGCAACATTAACAATGACTCTACCCATACTTAAAACAGTGGAAGCATATTGAACCCAATCTGGATTGCTCTCAACACGTGTTTCAGCAATCGCTTCCATCATACTATATGCCCCCGCCAGTAAAGCGCCTGCTGCTTGAGACTCTAAGCTGGACTGAGATAGACAGGCGACTATACTGGCTGCCAATTGTTGTTGAACCGCATAAATTTCAGCGGGCTGTGGCACGGATACATGCCATGGAAGCGCGGGCATCTCATTCGGAACAGCAGCAGGAATCCCTTGAATTGCAGGAACCTGAAACTCAACGGGCGCAGGTGCAATCCCAACGCCTGAAGGATGCTGAATCTCATGGGGGATTCCAATGGGCGCATGGGCAGGAGGAACCTGAAAATGAGCAGGCTCTACCCCACCGCCTGGAAGCGAGCGATTCCGATCCGGCACTTGATCGCCCGCTCCTTCAACAGCAGGAACCTGAATTTGAATCGGAGCGGCTCGATGTCCTGGAAGCAATGGTTGCTGAGGCTGTTGCAGTGGCTCAGCCAACACAGCTTCATCCTCAATAGGATGATTCGCCACTTGGGGAAACGGAATCTCAATCGGCGCCTCCCCTTCATACCCCGCAAGTGGCCGCTCATAACGCACGATAGCAGGAAAAGCCTGAAACTCATCAGGCACGACCCCATGCAAAGGAAGCAACGGATTCCTGCGTGTCTCGATGGCAGGAACACTCACCAGTGAGGCAGAAGGTGATGCCTGAAAGGCAACCGATGCCGAAGGAAAAGGATCCGCAGCGACGGCTAACGGCAACGCTTCTGCTTCAGCGCGTGCATCAGTCTCCATGCGCATCTCTTGCAAAAGTTCCAGATTATCATCACTGGGAACAGGTTCTACAAAGAAAAATTGTGGCGTCCAGCCACTCGCCTGCATCTGGCGTTTTATCTCATCAGTCACTGGGCGTAGTAAGGCCACATGCGACGTGGAATAGACCCGATGCATTTCTTCAAGCGTTGAAATGACTAATTCTTTAGAGCCAAATTTTGATAAATATAAGTCATCTTCTTCCGAAACTACGAGAGCATAATGTGTAAAAAAACCATCAGCATTTTTTAAAGCGATCGTATCTCCAGGCATTAATTTAGCGGGTGGTTGAGCGATATAAAAATTCCTGACAAAGTCCACTCTATTTTGAAAACGAATACCCTGAGTGGCCGCAGCAAAATCATGACAAAACCAAGTGGAGCTTGGCTGCTTTTCTTTAAGAAATGAGACAATATTTTCTGTCACGCTGGCTGGAATTTCGATAGGAGCGCATGCAGCTCCATTCCTGTCCTCTTGGCAGATCACCAGTGACTCTGTTCTTTCTATTGAGGGGCCAAGCTCATTTAGCAAGTCCATCTCAACAATTAATCCATCTTTGTTTTTAACCAGAAGTTTGAATTTGGAGTGAGATCCTCTGATTGCTGCTTCAGGATGAACCACTTGCAGCAGTTTGCACGTGGCATCGACCTTGCATTGCTCAAAACGAGCAAGAGCCGCCTCTGATGCAGAAGCAGCAGATGGGTTAAAAAGATTCAGTCCAATAAGCAAGGCCGCTGTTACGCCTGCTCCTGCTCCACCGCGAATCGTTTCGGCTGTTGTTTTTTTAGAAGAGTCTCTTGCTGTCTCTTCTGGCTTTGAGGCAGAGAGTGATGCCTGAAGGCCAAGTAATGCGGAGGGAAAAGGATTCGCAGCAGCGAGGGCGAGGGGTAAAACTTCTGCTTCAGCAGGTGCACTTTCCAAAGAAAATGGCACTTCTCGAGGGACGAAATCAGGATTGGGAATCCAAGAAATTCTGGGATTAGAACAAGCCCTTCCTTCAACACAATCCAGAATGTCAGCTCTAATCTCATTCTTATCAGCATCATTGCTTCCTACGCTCAGCTCAATTTTCCAAACTCCTTTTATATCTTGAGGCCTGATGTAAACAGGCACAGCGCACTCGGACAGCTCACTCTTTTCATACCCCCTCTCATAACATCGTGCTTCTGGGATCGCACTCAAAACATAAACAAAGCGTGCGTCTCGCCATGAAGAAGGATTCACTGCATAGTGAATTGCGACCCACGCCTCCTTTGAGGTTGAAACATAGCCGCCTTTATTCAAAGACATACCTTCATCATCATATTCTTCATTAAAACTCTCAGGCCTCCAAGCCCTAAATCCATCTCGAAAAATAACATCTGCAGGACGCATATCCCCGCGATAAAGAACACGCGGACGAGTCTGCATGCCCCTCGCCCCACCCACCGCTTCTGCAGAAGGCGCGCTTAAAGTGCTCATGCTGGTCAAGGCGACTGCGATCACACCCAATCCACGGCGAATCGTTTCGGCTGTTGTTTTTGCAGCCTGATCAATTTGCTGAAGGGCAAGCGATGCCGAAGGAAAAGGATCCGCAGCGACGGCTAACAAGCCTTCCATTTTCTTGCGCACTTCTTCTTTTTTTCTCAAAGCCTTATCTCGGACGTAGCTCTTCTCTCTCTCATCCAAAAACGCCATATACTCTCGAAGTCTCTTTTCTTCAGGCATCTCAGTCTCAGCATAGTAAGATTGGCTGTCCGCTTCTCTGAACAATTCATCTTCTCTACGAGTTTCAGTCACTTCAGGAAATTTTTCAGAGTGATGAGAAGTCATGAGCGCTGCACTGAGTGCAACGCCTAATAAACTCCCAGCATAAGAAAAATTTTTAGAGTCAAGGCTCGGTTGGTCTGTTTCTATTTGGCGGAGAGGCTCTGGCAGGGCAGACGGTGCCTCTGCTTCTGCAATAACTTCGAGTGGCCTCATTTCTGTGGCAATATCATCAGGGGCGAGCAGATGACTTGGAACGACAAGAGGCTCTCGTTCAGTCACAGGAAGCGGCCCTTCTTTCGATTCTTTTTTATCAATCAAAGCAAGCAATTTCGGCCCTAAAGAAAAATCATAAGAAAGACCTATATCTTGAGGAACACTCAGCTTTCCTTCTTTTACGGCTTTAAAAATATCACTTGCCTTCACGCCCGCCCCATCCAGCACGCTCAATAAATCACCCAAAGTAATCTGGTTACCATGCTCCTGCAGAATGTGCACCAATGCATTATTCCATACATTTTTTTGGCCGGGTGCTTGAAACATCTCAGGGGTAATTGGATCAGGGTTCTCTAAATGCTTGGATTCTTTGATTAATTCAGCTTGACGCTCAGGTGTAGCTGTTTTGAATTCAAGCGCCATTTTTGCACGCGTACCCAGCTCGAATTGTAGTGGAGTGTAAGATGTTGGATGAAGAATTCCTAGATACTTTACCCAATACCGTGAGGTCTCTCTTTCTAGACATTCTGGATCTAAGCCAGGAAAACGCGCCAATAAATCTTGCGCACGCATCGGGCTGCTAACGATCCTGCCCCCGCCGTTTTCAGCTAAAAAAAGCGCTGCAAATGCTTCAAGGCCCAATCCCGTCTGACGTTCAATTTCTCTTTCAATAGCAGACTCTGGAAATAGAACAGACGGCCCTGCATCAACTATGCTGGGTGCGGCTTCAACTAAGGCGCTGTGTTGTAATTGTGGCTCGCCCGTGGCTCCATAAGTCAATTCGAATCGAGTGTTTAACAGCGTATCTTCAAAGTAATGACCCTCTGTTAATTCTAAAAGATCAACGATGCGTGCAGTATGTTCAGGATTCGAAAAATCAAACGTTTCCATTATTTCATGATATGCATCAAAAGCAGCATCATACTGGGCAACATCTACTTGATCTTTATGCTGCCTCATCGGTGCTGCCAAGACAGGAACAGCAGCTGCGACAACCGCTTCTGACTTCGGTGCTTTTAAATCAATTTCTATCATCACATAATCATTTCGTGCTGCATTGCTACAACGTTTATAACCTTTACGTCTGCTCAGTAATTCCGCCAAGCGCTTATTTTGAGGATTAAATCCCACAACAAGCCTTTCTGAACCGGCTCCATGCGCCAGCTCTCTGAGTTGATTCATCAGCTGAAATCCTGCACCCATGGAGGCTGTATTACTTCCTATCTCAGCTTGGTTGACTTGAAGCAGCCGAGCATTGCTTATCGTTGTCTTATCAGCAGCAACTTGAATGATATCAAAGACAGCGAGAATCGCTTGCTCTTTATAGTTCCAGCGGATCTGATATTGCGTCTGCCAAGGAATATCTGCTTCGGCAATCAGCTCGACTTTTGTTAAATCAACTTCCACAATTGCAAAAGGCGAGCCTGAAGGCATATCACATGGACGGTGTTCGGTCATCCACACCCCGAGCCCGTCGGCAAGGGGATTAAATTGCACAAAGAGTCTATCTACTCCTGCTCCACGTGCTTGCTCTTTCAATTGGCGTATCAGCTGAGATCCCATTAAGTCTGGTTCATTACTTACCAATCGCTCTACTACAACAGCAAAATTATTCTGGTCTGTTTTCATACCAGTAAAAAAGGCATCGGTCTGCTGGTTTTCTTTTAACGACCATACTACGTGCTGGCCTCTCGCCGTCCCTGCAACACATTGCCCAACTTCCGCTGGATTAAATAATCCATTCATGCCAGAATCCTGCCTTAATTTAAAATAATAAAAGCTGTATTAGACAGTGAATAAATAAAAAAATCAAGTTATTTGAGCTTTAATGTGAAGCAGCTATAAATCAATGACTTAAGCCATTCTGAAGGGCTTTAAGCTCTTGAAGTGTTAAGCCTGTTGTTTCTGAAATTAGCTGATGCTCAAGACCTTTCAGAAGCATCGATTTGGCAATCGTCAGGATGCCTTGTTGCACACCTTGTTGCACACCTTGTTGCACACCTTGTTGCACACCTTGTTGCACACCTTGTTGCACACCTTGTTGCACACCTTGTTGCACACCTTGTTGCATTCCTTGCTGCATTCCCTGCTGTATTCCCTCTTGCATCCCTCTTGCTACTAAGCGATCTGCTAAAGTCATCACCTTCTCCTTATCTTCTGTCAGCATGCAATATTGTGCCGCTTGGATTAACTCAGCTTCTGTAATATGCACTGCATGAATAAGATATTCTAACACAGTGCTCCGTGATTTGTCATCCACTGTATGGATAATGCTCGCAAAAAATCGCAACTTTTTTGAAAAATCCTTGCGCCGGATATATTTCATGATCAGCTCCACAGGGCCGATATTGTCGTGAGTGCTGAGTGCCTCATCTGAATAACTCGGCAGATCAACCAGAATGGGATTCAGGAGATAACGCATTGCCAGTTCTGGCTCGGCGAATAAATCTTCCAGTCTCAGGCTCTCTTTCCAGGGTCGTTTACCTTGATGATAAAGGATGGTCACAATCGTAGGCAAGGGCTTGCCTGGATTTT
>CANJQG010000010.1 GCA_947476405.1 Thiotrichales bacterium | reverse complement strand
TATCACTGCTGTCCGGTTTAATTGAGGATAGCCAAGCTACAAGCCAACATTAACAAAGCCTCCAAGAGTTTTTTGCTTGTCCGCGATTTGAATTCAGACTCATAATTTTAAAAAATAAAAATTTCCGGGCCTATTTCTTCTATTTTAAAAATAATGCGCCAAAATATCTGTCCGGTTCGTTAGATTTTAAAAACGCTGTATGCCAATATTATCAATCCTTCCATTCGATTTTTAGTGCACCCTCGATTTGCCTTTTATTTTGAAACTGCGATGATCCCAGTTTTAGATTAGCTGGAGCAATCGATGAATGTCGGCAAAACCCTGTTTGCACAAATCATGAAGTTTATATCCTGGAAGGATTTTGGCCGCATCGTCGATAAATATAACGGAGACAAAAGCGTGCGGACCCTGGATTGCGCGGATTTGTTTCGTTCTATGGCTTTTGCCCAGCTGACCTGTCGGGAATCTTTACGCGATATTGAAATTTGCTTGTGTGCCAATCACACCAGGCTGTTTCATATGGGATTCAAGGGCATTCCCGCACGCTCTACTTTATCGGATGCCCTCAATAGTCGTGACTGGCGCATCTTCCATGATCTTGCAATGAAGCTGATTGCCCGCGCACGCAAATTGTATGCCACAGAATCAAACAATATGGATCTGGACGCCACGGTGTATGCACTGGATTCCACCACAATTGATCTGTGCATGTCCTTGTTTGATTGGGCTCTATTCCGCACCACTAAATCAGCTGTTAAAATGCATACATTGCTTGATCTGCGCGGCAATATCCCTGCCTTCATCCACATCAGCAATGGTAAAATGGGCGACGTTAAAATACTCGATGTTCTGCCGATTGAAGCGGGCGCTTTTTATGTCATGGATCGCGCTTATCTTGATTTTAAAAGGCTCTATGCGCTTCATCAGGCAGGCGCCTTCTTTGTCACTCGATCCAAAACAAACACAAAGACACGGCGTATTTACTCGCATCCAGTAGATCGAAGCACTGGCCTCATCTGTGATCAAACCGTTGTGCTTACAACGATCAAGGGATCCAAAGATTATCCAGTGTATTTGCGGCGCATCAGTTTTAAAGATCCAAAAACAGGCAAGAAGCTCGTCTTCCTGACTAACAATACCACTCTGCCAGCCCTGATGATTGCTGAGCTATACAAGAATCGCTGGCAGGTTGAGTTATTCTTCAAATGGATCAAACAGCATCTGCGCGTAAAACGGTTTCTTGGCACCAGTGAGAATGCTGTCAAAATACAAATCTGGTGTGCGATTTCTACCTATGTTTTGATTGCCATTGTCAAAAAAGAGCGTTTAATTGAGGCTCCGCTCTACACTTTATTACAGATTTTGTCGGTCTCAATCTTTGAGAAGACTGAGCTTTTATGCGCCTTGCAGCCTAGGGCCAACAAATCTGCCTCTACACCGTCAGATAACCAATTGAGTTTGCTTTAAATTAAACCGGACACTAGTGATTGTTTATACGGAGTGTATTGATTGATTCAATGCGTGAAAAGAAAAAATAGCATTAAAATATCTTTTCGGCAAGTCTTGTTTTTTATTTGAGAATAGCGTAAAATTCGTGTTCCTATTATAAAAATAGGTTAAACGGCATACCCATTGAAGGGCGCTTGCGCTTCGGACCGGGTAGACAAACAGGAGTTAAAAATGCCAAAGATAAAAAGTAAAAGTGGTGCTGCAAAGCGCTTCAAAAAGACCGGGAGTGGCACATTCAAATGCCGTCGCGCGAACCGGAGTCACATTTTGACAAAAAAATCGAGCAAAAGAAAAGCCCATTTACGTGCGATGAATCTGATTGATTCCACGGATCATGATCGGATTCAACAATGCCTACCGTACGCTTAAAGGGAGAGAATAAATGTCAAGAGTAAAACGTGGGGTCGCAGCGCGCGCCCGTCATAAAAAGATTTTAAAATTAGCAAAAGGCTATTATGGTCATAGAAGTCGTGTCTTCCGTGTTGCCAAACAGGCTGTCATTAAAGCCGCGCAATATGCGTATCGCGATCGTCATCAACGCAAACGTCAGTTTCGCGCTTTATGGATTGTCCGGATCAACGCAGCTTGCCGTTTGAATGGCATGCGTTACAGCGAATTCATTTATGGCTTGAAGAAGACCGGTATTGAGTTGGATCGTAAGATCATGGCTGACATGGCGATTTTTGATGCCGAAGCCTTTGCTGACTTGGTGGCACAAGCCAAGAAAGCCTTAGAGACATCCGCTAAATAAGCTGATTTGATACAAGTCATAAAAAGGCACTTCGTTTAAACCGAAGTGCCTTTTTTATTTTTAGCAGCAGTAGCAGCAGCTCGTACTTTTTTTGCTTGAAAAATAAACCATTTCAAATGGGGTGGGGATCTCTTTCGGCATTCCACTGACTGATGTAGTAGATGCAGAGAAAAGAGGATTTTTTGTAGTCAAAGAAGTCTCCGTTCTGGAAGAGTGCTGAGATTTTATTTTTTTTTTTCGTTCCGCTAATAAATAGAGGGAGGCTTCCTGTGTTCTTCCTGCGGCGATGAGGGTGCTACAGATTATAAAAGGGTAGTAATGATGATTTTCATCTAGCACTTTGATGGAGTTTAGGAGTGCTATTTGTCGAATAGTCTGAGCAAGGCCTTGTAAGTCATCTTCCATAGAGGCTGGGTGGGTGAGATGAGGATCTCTGGTGCGATGAACAAGTTTGATGGTTTCATTGTTCACGACAAAAAAACTTTCCATGCAAATATTGCCATGTATTCTGCCTGTTTGATGCCAGGTTTCCATTTGCGTGATGGCATAGATTGCGAAGCCATAAAGTTGTTTTAAAATTTTTCTTTTGGGCTTGGTTGTATTATTTGGAGATTTTTTTTCAATCTCTTGGAGGAATTGTAGAAGTCTGACTTCAGGCTGATACATTTTAATTTTTCCTCATGCTTAGGTTTAGGCTTATGTTTTATTTTAGCATAAAATATTTTCGAGAGTAAATATATGTCAATTTTTATACTTTATTTCTTATCTAACATTCTGGTGGGTTCTCAGAGTGAATCTGTGCTATGATGAGTGAATATAAATAAATCGTCATTGAGGTGTTGTGGAAAAGCTTTTAGATCCGCAATTAGAGGCGGATAGTTTTGCCGTTGCGCACTTAGAATTGAGCGAACTGCGTTTGATGAATAACCAAAATGTGCTGTGGCTGATTTTAATTCCCAGGCGTAAAAAGATGATTGAATGGATTGATTTGTCTGATGTAGATCAAGCGATGCTGCTGCTTGAAATCAAGCAGATTTCAAGCTTGCTTAAAACACATTTTCCGTGCGATAAACTCAACATTGCGACCTTGGGTAATGTGGTGTCGCAATTGCATGTGCATGTGATCGCCCGACGTTTTGACGATGCTTATTTTCCTAAAGTGCCGTTTGGTTTGCCAGGAGAACCCTATATGTCTGAGCTGAAAATTCAGCTGATAAAAAAAATTCAGGCCTTGTTATGACGAAACATCTGCTTGTATTTGATTTGTCTAATCTTTGCTATATTGGCGCGAATAGTAGTCGCACGAATGTGGGAGAGAGCGTTGAATATTACTTAAATGCAGCAAAAGAATATCTGCGCAGTCAGTATCGCTATTTTAAGCCGGATTTGCTGGTGTTTGCCTGTGATCATGAGCATGAATACTGGCGTAAAACAATCTTTCCTGCGTATAAAGCGCATCGTGTGGACAGTGAGCTCAAGCAGAAAATTCGTCAAGTCATTCAGACCTTCAAAACCGAAAATGCACATTTGTGTATCGAACATCCGGGCTGTGAGGCGGATGATGTGATTTATGCGCTCTGCGCCTTTACGGATTTTCGGGTGACGATTGTCAGCTCCGATGGCGATTTTGAACAATTGATCAATGAGCGGGTGCGCGTGTTTAATCCCATGCAATGCCAATTTCGGCGCGTGTCTGACCACCTGCCTTTTGAGTTATTTGTTAAATGCATTCGGGGTGACAAAAGTGATAATATTCCCTCGGTGATGCCGATGGTGACGCGCAGGCGTTTGCAGGAGGCCTTTAAAAATACGGATCCCATGAGCGTCTTGGATCCTGCGTTGCGTGAGACCTATGAACGAAATCGTCAGTTGATTGACCTCCGTTATGTGCCAGATGATCTGAAAGCCATTTTGATTGAAAAAATTAAAGGTTATTTTAAAGAATGACTGAATTTGAAATGATTAAGCGTTATTTTTATCGCGAAGGCTCAGGGCGTCCGGAAATTGTATTAGGCAATGGAGATGATTGTGCCTTGATTCAAAGCACTAAAACGCTCGCGGTGTCGATCGATACGCTGGTTTTGGATACACATTTTACAGCAGAAATCGCCCCGTATGACCTAGGGCAGCGGGCTTTGGCGGTGAATCTCAGTGATTGTGCGGCGATGGGTGCTCAGCCCTTGGCTTTTTTATTGGCGTTAACTTTGCCTGAATTAAATTCAGAGTGGCTTCAGGCATTTTCACGAGGATTATTTGCTGAAGCAGAAGCATTTAATCTGGATTTGATCGGCGGAAATACGACGCGCGGTCCTTTGTCCATCACTATTCAAATTATGGGTGAGCTTGATCAGGCTCTCATGCGGAGTGGAGCGCGTGTGGGGGATGATATTTATGTCAGTGGTATATTGGGTGCGGCCGCTTTAAAAATTACACCTCGAGTAGCGCTAGGCCTTGCTTTGCAAGGGATTGCGCATGCAGCTATTGATATTTCGGATGGTTTGATTCAGGATCTTCATCATATTTTAGAGGCTTCGGGCTGCGGGGCACAGTTGTATGAAAAAATGATTCCCTGTCATGGGACTTTAGAAAAAGCTTTGTATTATGGCGAGGATTATGAGCTTTGTTTTACGGCTCCAGCACAGTGTCGTGAAGTTATTCAGGCGCTTTCAAAAAAACTCAATCTGCCCTTAAGTTGCATTGGCCACATCACGCCTGGGCCTCTTTTTTTACTGGACCAAAAACCGCTTGAAATAAAAGGATATCAGCATTTCCGATGAAAATACTTGTCACACGCCCTGAGCCGGAAGCCTCTGAATTAGCAAATGCATTGATTGACGCAGGTCATCAAGTGGTTCATTTACCTTTGATTCAAATTCAATTTTTAGAGTGGGCAAGTCCTCCTTTAAGTCAAAATTTGATTTTTGTCAGTAAAAATGCCGTGCGTGGTTTTTTGAGACAATCGATGGCGCTGAAGGGCAAAAAAATCTTTGCAATGGGGCCTGGTTCTGCAGATCTTTTGCAGGCGCAAGCTGATGAGGTTATCTATCCAAAATCAGCAGGCGGGAGCGCTGTTTTTTTAGATTTGCCTGAATTGCAGGAGGTAAAGGGGCAGCATTTTACGGTGGTCTCAGCATCGCTGGGTCGAGAAGAGATTATGGAAGGGCTCCTCGCTCGCGGCGCACAGGTGAGTCGTCTGGGTGTTTATGCCGCAACGCGCACCCTTTTGGATCAGCATCAGAAAGCCTTGCTACGCGAACATTATGATTTAGCCATTATCACGAGTTTGGATGCCTTGCGCTATGCCTGCGAGCAAGGACTTTCCCGCGAAATAAAGATTTCAATCTTATCGGGCAATATGTTAAAATATGCGGAAGCGTATGGTGTGCGGAATTTTTTAAAATTAAACTTGGGCAGCCATGCTGAGATTCTTGCCAAAATAAGGGGCAGCCTGTGAGACAGATCATTTATTTTTTAGTGGTATTGGGACTGGCGGTGGTGATAGGCTTGTTTTTAGCGCATGTGCCTGCTTTTGTTTTGCTGGAGGTGGGGCGGTTTTCAGTTGCTGTGCCGCTTTGGTTGCTGTTAATTTTTTTGTTTATTTTAGCGGTGGTTCTGATGCTCCTGCGCCGTATTGTGCGTCGGGTACTGATTGTTCCCCAAAAGCTGAAAAATAATCTTGAAATCCTGCGTCAACGCCAAAAGATGCGTAAAAAAATCGATGCCATTGAAGCCGGAATTAAACGTGTGGCGAAGGCCCAGCCCTGATGAATTCACGCGTTATTTTAGTCAATGAGCAGAATGAAATTCTGGGTGAAGAAGAAAAGCTGCTTGCACACCATCAAGGCTTATTGCATCGGGCCTTTTCGGTCATGCTGTATCGGAAGCATCAGGGAAAATTAGAATTTTTATTGCAGCAGCGTCATGTCTCAAAATATCATAGCGGTGGCTTGTGGACCAATACCTGTTGCAGTCATCCACAACCGGGTGAAGACACGGGTGTTGCTGCCAAGCGACGTCTTTTTGAGGAAACAGGCGTTAACCTCAATGTGCAGGAAATTTCTGTTTTTCGCTATATTGCCCATTTTGCAAATGGATTGATTGAGTATGAAATAGACCATGTTTTTGTCGGGGAATTTGAGGGGATGCCTCAGCATTTTGACCCTGAAGAAATTGAAGTGATGAAGTGGATTGACCTGGAGGCACTTAAGCGCGCGTTAGATCAAACGCCTTATCTTTATACGCCTTGGTTTGGGCGCGTTTTATCAGAGTTTGAAGCTTGGTGGTTTCCCCGCGCATAAAGCCATCGCAATGCAAAAGGGGGTAGGAAAGTGGTCAATGTCACCACTAAAATCAATGCGGCATATTCAACGGAATTTAAAGCCGCGCTGAGCAGTCCCATCTTCGCAAAGATTAAGCCGACTTCACCGCGTGGAATCATGCTGGTACCGATGAGAATTTGCTGTTTTCGCGGTTCTTTAATCGCAAAGCCAGCTATGAGTTTGCCGATGATGGCTACTGCGAAAACGCTTAATGTCAGTAGCCAGATAAAAGAGGAGTGCCAGGGGACTTCATGTAAATTGAGTGAGGCGCCCACAATCACGAAGAAAATCGGTGTATAGAGGTGGATCAAAGGTTTGGTTTGATGTTCAATGCGGTTGCTGAGGGGCGCGTTGGGTTTAAAAAGGGTATTAAGTAAACTGCTGTATCTTATTTTAGGGCCAAATTGTTTGGAGGCGGCAATTCCTGCTGCAAAGCCACCCAGAATCAAAGGCGCACCAATGAACTCAGCCAAAGCACTGCAAAATAAAATGAGGCTAAACGTCAGGGTGAGGAGTAGGCCAGGGGAGTCTTTTTTTAAGTCTAATACATCTAATACATTGAATAGGGCTTTGGCGAGTAATGGGGTGATGAGCAAAAAGAAAAGAATGTAGGCGCCGGTTTGTGCGGTTGCGCCCAGGCTCACGGTTTTGTTGACGGCAAAATCGTAAAGTAAGGCGAGTAATAATACCCCCAAGACATCATCTAAAACCGCTGCGCCAATGACAATTTGGGCTTCGTGGCTATGGCGTTGCTTAAGATCGCTTAAAACGCGGACCGTAATGCCAATGCTGGTTGCGGTGAGCGTGCCTGCAATAAATAAGCTGGTGAGTGTGCTGAGGTGAAATATAAAATGCGTCAGAAAATAAGCCAAAATCAAAGGGGTGAAAAAGCCAACGCTGGCGACTAAATAAGGCTTTTTTCCCGTGCGGGTGAGGCGATTAAAGTCGCTTTCTAAGCCGACTTCAAATAAAAGAAGGATCACTCCGATTTCAGAGAGGATATTCCAAATTTCATTGGGTTGTACTAGGTTCAATAAAGAGGGGCCCAACAGAACCCCTGCTAATAACTCACCCAAAACAGGTGGGATGGAAAAAAACTGGGCAAGTTCACCTAGCGCGCGTGCGGAGACTAAAATGACGCCAAAGAGTAATAGAAAATGGCCTAATTCCATCTCGGGTCGCGTTTAGAGTTCTTTAACGGTTTTCTTTAATTTAGCAGAAGGATGAAATTTCAAGACGCGGCGGGCGCTGATCTCATATTCTTCACCCGTTTTAGGATTGCGTCCTGGGCGGGGGGTTTTATCTTGCAAAACAAAATCGCCCAGATAGCTCATTTTTAAATGATTACCATTGCTTAATAATTCAATGAATGAATCAATAAAAGCATCTACATGTGAAAAAGCCTCGCGATGGGTGTAGTCTGTTTTTTGAATCAGATGTTGAATGAGTTCCTGTTTCGTTAGGACAGTGCTTTCTTTTGGTTTCGTGATCATTAATTTTTTCCCCTTATCTTACTTATTTTAAATTCTGCCATAAATATCATCATAGCGCGTAATATCATCTTCACCTAGATAATCGCCCATTTGTACTTCAATCAATTCAACAGGCATACTGCCATGATTTTCCAAGCGATGCTTTGCTTCTTTTGGAATAAAAACAAATTGGTTTTGCTGATATTCCTGAATCGACTCATTGACGGTAATGGTTGCGATCCCTTTGGCAATGACCCAATGTTCAGCACGATGAATATGGCTTTGAAGGGAGAGGCGTCCACCTGGAATGACATGGATGAGTTTGACTTGATAACCTGTTTGCATTTCAAGTGTTTTGTACCAACCCCATGGGCGTTCGTAGGTTTTGCCTGTTTCGTTCAAGCTCATGTGCTATGTGTACCCTTCTGTTCATTAAGGGCTTTATTCTAAAACGATTTCAGTCAAAAAACTAGGGGTAATCAGTTAAAATAAGTGAAAATGTCAATTCAGCCACTTTACGCGCTGTGCTGACTTGTCCCAGGCTATCCACTACTTTTTCAAGTTCTCGTTCTGTTCTGGCGAGATACTGTTCATCATCAATAAAGCGGCAGGCTTCGTGAGCGATGGCATTGGAATTCGCCTGATCTTGAATCAGCTCGGGTAAAATTAATTTTTGTGCCAGTAGATTGGGTAATCCAATATATTTTATTTTAATGAGATGCTTCGCCAGTGCAAAAGTCAGGGCATTCATTTTGTAAATAATCACCATCGGGATCCCAAGCACGGCAGCTTCTAAAGTCACCGTTCCGGATGAGCCAATTAATACATTGGCGGCACTCATCGCGAGATAACTATTGCGCTTGATCAGCATAATCGGCAGATTTGTTCCATCGAGGTAGGGCCAGATATCCGATTCCTTAATTGTGTTAGCGAGGGGAATGACAAATTGAATATGTGGATAACGGCGGCTTAAAATTTCTGCAGTATCAATCAATTCAGGCATGAGACGTGAGAGCTCGCCTGTGCGGCTACCGGGAATCAGGCCCACGATGATCGCATTATGAGAGAGGGAGAGCATTTCTCGCGCGAGTGTTCGGTCTGTTTTATGAACTTGTTCTAAAACAGGGTTGCCGACATAGGATGCGGGAATCTGTGCTTTTTTGTAAAAATCTTCTTCAAAGGGAAGAATGACGGCCATGTGATCGACATAGGCCTTAATTTGTTTGAGGCGACTTTTGTGCCAGGCCCATACCTGAGGGCTGACATAGTAAAGAATTTTAATGCCTAACTTTTTAATTTGCTTTGCAAAGCGTAAATTAAAACCAGGATAATCAATCAAAACCACGCAATCTGGCTTTTCAGTTTTGAGGGATTCAAGGGCAATATTCCAGGCTTTTTTGATCTGTGGATAGTGGCGTAATACTTCAACTAAGCCCACCACCGCAATGGTTTTGGCGTCAAATAATAAGCGGCAGCCAGCTTTTTTCATTTTTTGACTGCCGATACCATAACAATCCGTGTCTGGATGAATTTTTTTTAGAGCCTGAATCAACATGGCGCCGTGATTATCACCTGAGGCCTCGCCTGCTACAATCATGATTTTAGACATGATTGGCCTCGTTTCGATGAATTTGTGCAGTAATTTCGAGTGCAATGCTTAAGCTTTGTTTGCCTTGTTCTCCCGTTACTCTCGGCGCTGTTTCATTGAGAATACATTGAAGAAAGTCAGCAATCTCATCTTTCAATGGATCGCTCTCTCCGCCTTGAATGGTTTTGCGATCAATATTGGGAATGCCCGGAAACATTTCGCCGGATCCTTTTCGTAAAATCGATCCTTCGCGTAAATGTAAATCAAGAGATAAATAAGCATCTTCTTGAAATATCCGTAATTTACGCTCTGGTTTTAAGCTAATGCGGCTGGCCGTGACGTTTGCAACGCAGTTATTTTCAAAATGAATGCGTGCATTCGCAATATCAATATCTTGAGACAGAACGCGTGTTCCGCTGGCGTCAATGCTTGCAATGGGCGAATTGACGATCGAGGTAATGAGATCAATATCATGAATCATTAAGTCGAGCACCACATTGACATCTTTATTGCGGGGATTAAATTCCATAATGCGAATGGATTCGATAAAACGGGGGGAATTCAAAGTGCTTTGGGCTTGGACAATAATGGGATTAAAGCGTTCGAGATAGCCAATTTGTAAAACGCGTTTTTTCGCTTTTGAAAGATCAATTAAAATCTGTGCCTCATCGACGGTGACGGTCATGGGTTTTTCAAGCAAAACATGAATGCTATGTTCAAGAAAAAATCGTGCAATTTCGAAATGCGTGTGCGTGGGCGTTACAATGCTAACGGCATCGACTTTTCCGACCAGTGTTTTGTAGTCTGTAAAATGCGGACAACCCAGTTCTGCTGCAAGCGTCGCAGATGCAGGATTAGAGTCAACAATACCATAGAGTTGGCTTTGGGGCAGGCTTGCATATTTCTGGGCATGAAATTTACCGAGATATCCTACGCCAATGACAGCAGTTTTAAGGGGAGTGTGAGCAGTCATGATTGAGGCCTTTCGTGTTTTTTCCATTCTATCGTAGTAGGCTTGAAAAAACCAGGCCTCGAAGTGTTTTTGACTTCAAGCCAATGGGCGTCACCCTGCTTCATCCTCGGGATTAAAGAATATACCGACTCAAATCCTCGTCTTTGATTAGCTCGTTCAGAACGCTGTTAACGTATTTTTTATCGACTTTGAATGTCGTGTCGTTTTGATCGGGGGCGTTGTAGGAAATAGTCTCAAGTAGCCGTTCCATAACAGTATGAAGGCGACGTGCACCGATATTTTCGACTTGATCATTGACTTGCCAGGCGATTTCGGCGATGCGTTTGATGGCTTCTTTTTCAAATTTCAAGGTGACTTTTTCGGTGGCGAGTAGCGCAATATATTGTTTGATGAGTGAGGCGCTGGGCTCGGTCAGGATGCGGACGAAGTCATCGGTAGTGAGGGGTTTGAGTTCGACGCGGATCGGTAGGCGACCTTGTAATTCGGGAACTAAATCGGAAGGCTTGACGGCATGAAAAGCACCTGAGGCGATAAATAAAATATGATCGGTTTTGACCATGCCATATTTGGTATTGACAGTCGAGCCTTCAACGAGGGGAAGAAGATCCCGCTGTACGCCTTCGCGTGAGACATCTGCACTGCCGCCTGCATCGCTGCGCCGACAAATTTTATCAATTTCGTCGATGAAAACAACACCGTTTTGCTCTACGTTTTCAATGGCTAAATGTTTAGTATCTTCTTCGTTGACTAACTTTGAGGCTTCTTCTTCCGTTAAGAGTTTGAGGGCTTCTTTGATTTTGAGTTTGCGTTTTTTAACGCGCTCTTTGCTCAGGTTTTGAAACATATCCTGAAGTTGTTGCGTCATGTCTTCCATTCCAGCGGGGCCCATGATTTCCATATTCATGGGATTGCCTTTCATTTCAATTTCGATCTCGGTCTCATCCAGCACGCCATCGCGCAGATCTTTGCGGAATTTTTTGCGTGCAATGGAGTCCTCTACAGGCTCATCAAGGGGCTGGATGGTTTCGTTTGCAAAGCCAATTTTGTTATTAAACAGTTTCATGCCTTTTGAGGGGGGCGGCAAGATGACATCAAGAATGCGTTCTTCCGCTTGTTCTATGGCGCGTTGTTCTACTTTAACTTTTGCATTTTGGCGCACCATTTTAATTGCGACTTCCATTAAATCTCGAATAATCGATTCGACATCCCGACCGACATAGCCGACTTCGGTGAATTTAGTCGCTTCAACTTTAATAAAAGGCGCATTGGCAAGCTTCGCTAAGCGTCGCGCGATTTCGGTTTTTCCGACGCCAGTGGGGCCGATCATGAGAATGTTTTTTGGGGTGACTTCATGGCGCAGATCATCGGTCAACTGCATGCGTCTCCAGCGATTTCTGAGCGCAATGGCAACCGCACGTTTCGCATCGTTTTGGCCAATAATGTGACGGTCAAGTTCGTGGACAATTTCTTTGGGGGTCATCATAGACATGCAATTTTCCTTGATTAATCTGAGCTGAGTTCTTCAATCACAAAATTATGATTGGTATAAATGCAGGTGTCAGCCGCAATTTTCATGCTGTGTTCGACGATCGCACGAGCACCGAGTTTAGTGTGTTCAACCAGAGCGCGAGCCGCAGATTGGGCATAAGGGGAGCCTGAGCCAATTGACATCACGCCGTGAGACTCAACACTCATGACATCACCGTTGCCGGAAATCAAGAGAATAGAGGTTGCATCTGCAACCAAAAGCATCGCCTCAAAACGGCGTAAAATTCGGTCAGATCGCCAGTCACGCACGAGGTCAACGGCGGAGCGTTCTAGGTGCCCTTGAAACATTTCCAGTTTGGCCTCAAAGCGTTCAAACAAAGTAAACGCATCAGAAGTTGCACCCGCAAAACCGGCGAGAATTTTATTTTTGTAAATTTTTCGCACTTTGCAAATATTGCTTTTAGCGACCATGGAGCCCAGTGTGGCTTGACCATCGCCTGCCATCACAATTGTTTTTCCACGGCGCACTGCTAAAATGGTTGTGCCATGCATCACATCGGACATCTTGAACCTTAAATTTTATGAGAACATTTCTATCATATGGGGATGCTTGTTTTGAATTTCAAGCGGCTTTCCGTTATACTTTCGATATTATTATTTCTGGAGTGCTTCAATGTTAAACAAAAATGGTCCGCTTGCTAATCGTAAAAAGACCAGTGAACTCAGTCAGAAAACGACTGCGATTCAGAAGAAAAAAGATTTGTCCCATTTTCAGGATGAGTATGCGAATGCACTAACATCTGGAGATCAGCATCTTAAAGAGGTAAAGTTGTTTGTAGAGCGTTTGAAGAATATGGCCTCGCAATTTGAGGAGGCGGGTTCCGCTACACGTCGTCAATTCAGTCTTCAGGTGAAATATGATGCCTTGCAAGCGGAAATTAAAACCGCTTTGCAAACGAAGGCAGAAGCGCAAGTCAAAGCGGGGATGGCTGAAGCACAAAACTTGATGATCTGTCAGGCTTTTGTGGATGATGTGTTGATTTATCTTGCGAAAGATGGCATTCGTTTGAATCCGCTTAATGTGATGAAAGTGCCTCGGAATAAATATGCGTAATTTCATCTGTAAAAATAGCATGCGCACCTTGTTCAAAAAGGATTTTTGCAGTTTTTAAGTCATTCACAGTATAGACTAATAAATGTGGCGTAATTTTGAGAAGCTTCTTGATAGTTTGGGGATTTAATAGATGTTGATCGTAATGTATGCTGAATGCATTTAGTTTTTTATAATAGTCGGCAATGCCGGATAGTCCTAGCTTGTGATGAGTTTCCTGATCAATGAGGAGGCCAATCTTAATTTCTGGAAGTGCGTCTCTGACTGTGTAGAGTGCTTCCAGATTAAAGCTGGAAATCAGAATGCGGTTTTGAAAGGGTGCAATTTGAGTGCAGACTTTTTCCACTAAAGGTTCGGGTGGGGCGTGATGGTGGGGATATTTTAGTTCTAAATTCATGAGCATTTTTGAATCTTGAAACCAGCTTAATAGTTGTGTCAGGGTGGGAATGGGCTCTCCCTCTCCCGCATCCAGGGTTTTTAAAGTTGAAAACGGGGTTTCACGAATTAAACCTTGACCATTGGTGCAGCGCTCCAAGGTATCATCATGAAAAATCAGAGGGACCTCGTCTTGAGATAAAAGCACATCACATTCAAATTTTTTTGCACCTGAGTGTTCAGCAAGTTTAAAGGCTTTCAAGGTGTTTTCTGGGGCAAGTCGATTAGCGCCGCGATGGGCTATAAAGCGGGGAATGATCATGAGAGCTCCTTTAAAATCCAGTCCATGATTTTGAAACGATCTTCTGCTTGAGGAAGGGGTTTTTTAATCAGAAGTTGTTCCTGTCCTTTGAGTTGGAGAAACCCACTATGAGCTTGGATGAGTTTAATCAGCTTCAAAGGCTCAAAATGAAAGGTGGGGTGAAAACTCACGCGCGCTTCTTTGCTATAGGCTTCGATGCGCTTGATGCCTAATGCACGGGCTTTGAGTTTAAGTCCCTGGCTTTCGATTAAATATAAGGCGGGAGGGGGGAGATTGCCAAAGCGATCGATCACTTCCATTTTAAAATCAATGAGTGCATTTTCAGTTTTGATTTTTTGTAAGCGTTGGTAAAGTTGTAAGCGCGTATGCACATCGCTGACATAGTCTTCGGGAAAAAGACGTGGGACATTCAGCTCTACTTCGCTGTCTTCGTGGATCAGCAAATCTTGAGGTTGAAGTTTCTGGCCTTTTTTGAGGCTTTCCACTGCCCGATCTAAGAGTTCGTGGTAGAGGGTAAAGCCAATGTCTTCCATGTGTCCACTTTGTTCTGAGCCTAAAATTTCGCCAGCGCCACGAATCTCTAAGTCATGACTGGCCAGCGTAAATCCTGCGCCTAATTCAGTGCTTTTTTCGATGGCTTCCAGGCGTTTTTTGGCATCAGGTGTCAGGGCTTCTTTGGGCGGGGTCAGTAAATAGGCATAGGCTTGATGATGCGAACGCCCCACGCGACCACGCAGTTGATGAAGTTGTGCCAAACCAAATAAATCGGCGCGTTCCATGATCATAGTATTGGCATTGGGGACATCGATTCCCGTCTCGACAATGGTGGAACAAATCAGCACCTGAGAACGATTGTGATAAAAATCAGCCATGACTTTTTCGATTTCACCTGGGCGCATCTGGCCATGAGCAATGCTAAAATTGAGCTGCGGCAGCAGTTGTTCAAGCGTGTCGCGTGTGGTCTGAATCGTCGCGACTTGATTGTGGAGGTAATAAACCTGTCCTCCGCGCAAAACTTCACGAAGAATAGCCTCTTTAATCAAGGGTTTTTGATATTCTTTTACAAAAGTTTTGATGGATAAGCGTTTAGCAGGCGGTGTTGCAATAATCGAAAGATCACGCAGCATAGAAAGCGAAAAATTCAAGGTTCTCGGGATGGGCGTGGCGGTCATGGCCAGGATATCGGTATTGCTGCGAATGGTCTTCAGTTTTTCTTTGTCTTTGACACCAAAACGATGTTCTTCATCAATAATAATCAAGCCTAAATCTTTGAGTATCAGCGGCGACCGAATGAGTTTATGCGTTCCGATGATGAGATCAATCTGGCCACTCTCCAGTTTTTTGCGAATCTCAGCCTCATCTTTAGGGGAGGTTGATCTAGAAAAATGTGCAATTTTAATCGGCCATTTTGCAAAGCGATTCAAAAAACTTTCATAATGTTGCTCTGCAAGAAGCGTGGTCGGCACTAAGAGGACCACTTGTTTATTATTTTGAATTGCGAGAAAGGCTGCTCGCATGGCCACTTCAGTTTTGCCAAAGCCCACATCACCACAGAGAAGCCGATCCATGGGGTGAGCACTTTGCATGTCTTTCAAGATATCCGCCACTGCTTTTTCCTGATCATCCGTTGTTTCATAGGGGAAATCATTACAAAAAGCGCCAAAATCATCTTCAGAAAGCCTATAACTAAAGCCAGGCTTGCTCATCCGTTCGGCATAGATTTGGAGGAGTTCGGCTGCGATATCAGTAATGCGCTTGGCGGCTTTTTCTTTGGTGCGTTGCCATTTGTCAGAGCCGAGCTGATGCAGTTGAACTGCGGTCAAGCCGCCCACGCTATAACGGGATAACAGATGCAGATCTTGCACGGGCACATAAAGCAGATCATTTTTTTGGTAGGCAATGGTTAGAAATTCCTGAGGAGTATCTTGGACTTGCAGGGTAGAGAGGCCTTTGTAGCAGCCAATCCCGTGTTCGATATGCACGACAATATCCCCGACATTGAGTTCTGAGAAATCACTGAAACGTTCAAAGTCAGAGCGGTCATCCCTGTTTTGTTTTTTATGATATTTAGGGAAAATTTTATTAGGAAAGAGCGCTTGTTCTGGAATAACAATGTGTTTGGCGTGTGGGTCGATCCAGCCTCTTTGAAAAGGGGCTTCCGTGGCGGGATGGTTGATCTGCGCGCGGAGGAGGTGCTCGGTCAGTAATTGCAGTCTTCCTTCGCTTTCTGCGCAAAATAGAATCGAATAGGCGGCGTGTTTTTTAAGAAAATCTTTTAAAAATAAAACGCCAGATTCAGTGGTGAGATTGAGTTCCGGCAAGATATGGGCGGGGTCTTGAATACGATCTTTTCCGGATTTGTTTAATGCCGTCACAAACTCTAGGCGCGGAAATGGCTTGATATAGGTAAAGAGTGCTTCTTTTTGGAAGAATAATAGTTTGGACGGAAGTGGGGGCCGATCTAAATCATGCTGTTTATCCGTATAACGGGTTTGAATTTCAGTCCAGGCTTGTTGCCAGGTGAGTTCTAAATTTTCTTCGGTCACGATGAGGGTGTGAGGCGGGCAATAATCAAAGAGGCTGGCTGTTTTTTCAAAAAATAAAGGCAGATAATATTCCAGGCCTTGTACGCCAAAGCCTTGTTTAATCGGTTCAAAAGATTTTGGAAGTGTGCCTAGTAATGCCTCAAAGCGTTGAATAAAGTGTTGCGTGCTGGTTTTATTTAAAGAAAACTCATGTGCAGGCAGCAGTTTGACTTCGTCTAGTTTGTTCAGGGAGCGTTGTGTATCGCAGTCAAAATCTCGAATACTATCAATGGTATGGTCAAATAAATCAATTCGAAAAGGATGTTTGGCGCCCATGGGGAAAATATCAAAAATCGATCCGCGAATCGAATATTCACCATGCGCAAATACGGAATCCACGGAATGATAGCCGGCCTCAGTCAGGCGCTGCCGTTTTTCAGTGAGATTCAGTGTGTCGCCCAGTTTGAGGCTAAAGCTGTGGGCATCAATAAATTGCGGCGGCGGCAACACATTCAATAAAGTATGCGCGCCGACAAGAATGATACCCTGTTTGAGGTGGGGCAAAATAGAAAGGAGGCGAATCCGCTCGGAGACAATATCCGTATGGGGTGAAAAGGGGTCATAAGGCAGGGTTTCCCAATCCGGAAAAAGATAAATCGGCAAGCGATCCTGGACAAAAAACCGCAGTTCAGCCATCAGGCGATCTTGTTCCGATAACTGATTCAAGATAACCAGCAGCGGCCCTGCATGTTGTGCTGCCCGCTCTGCAATCAGTGCACTACGACGTGCAAAAAGGCTGGCAATGGTTTGAGTCATGTCTGCAGTCAAGAAAGAAAGAAATCATTATAAAACGCTTTAGAGGTGAATAGCCAGGGTATGATTCTTTAGTATCAGAAAAGGCAATGTATGGCGACGGCTCAGTTATCCGCCTGATTGTAAATAATATTTAAAAATAATGCGTTTAATAGTTGACTTATATATATTTATAATATATTATTGCTTTTAATATGATTTATTTTTGGATTTTTATGTCGGTCAACTTGCAAACTCTTTTGAATTACTATGAAAGTGTTTATCAAAAAAATCTTTTGAGTGAAGCGTGCGATCAGTTGGCAAAGAGAGTCGCAATTTTACAGGGGCTTGATGACGATCTTTTGAGTCTAAAAGATAAAATTGTTCCAAATCCTGATTGTATGCTATTAGTTGTAGCGCTTTTAAAAATAGCGTATCCAACAGAGGAAGCATATAAGAATGAAAATGATCCATCTCATGAAGAAAAAGTTTCTAAAATTATACGGTTATTCCAAAAAGTGGATAATTCAGTGGAGCAAAAAATATCTTTTCCTTCTTATTTGGTAGTCAAAGAGCCCCCAACGACCTGGGCTAAAATAAAATCCTTTGTTGGAAGTGTGTTCTCTAGCCTTTTCTCTTGTTTCAAGAAAAAAGAACCTACCAGGGTTGATCTGGGGAATCCAGCTTCTATAGTGCCGTTGGCGGCTACGGTCCCAGTTTCTCAGGCGGTTTCCAGTGTGCCAGTGCGTCATGTAAGTTCGGATGCGAGCACGAGTATTTTGAGCGATAGCACTTTCAATATGGCTGGATCATTATTCAATTTTGGGTTTTTTTCAGGACGTGTTGCTGAAAATAAATCATCCTTAACACCATGCTGAATCAGTGTCGCCAAAAATGACAGGGAATAAAGCGGATCACGGGCGGCTAGGTTCGATTGACCATTGCCATTGCTCGGCGTACTGAATCCGCGCTGCTCAGGATTCTTCAATCGTTCAAAGTAGAGTATCATTTCTTGAAAGTAGCGTGTGGGGGTAGCGATGGATTTTAAATGGCATTCTTTTTGTGAATTAAAGCTTGCACAGCTTTATGCCTGTTTAGCCTTGCGCTCCAGTGTTTTTGTGGTTGAGCAGAATTGTGCATTTTTAGATTTGGATGGTCGAGACTTTAAGGCCCTTCATTTGTTGGGGGAGGAAAGTGGCGTCATTGTGGCTTATCTTCGGTTTTTCCCTCCTTCTGAAAATGAAAAAATGGTTTCCTTTGGCCGAATTCTGACTGCAGAGTCCGTGCGTAAAAAGGGATATGGTAAAGCGTTAATGTCAGAATTATTAAAATATAGCGCGCAGCATTTTCCTGGAATCGGCATTCAATGTTCTGCGCAGTATCGTCTCAAAGCGTTTTATGAAAGTTTTGGCTTCGAGGCTTTGGGAGATATTTACTTAGAAGATGAGATTCAGCATATTGCAATGCGTAAATTAGCAGGGTGTAGTGTTAACAAAAATCAATAACTAAATAAATTGTCGACCTTATTTTATAAGAAAAAGCTGGACATGTTTTAATATGTGTGGTTTTATAGAGTAAAACACAATGAAGAAAAAGCGTGTTTGAAAATAAAAAGAATAACAAAATAGGAGAGGTGACATCATGAACATATTAATGATGAAATACAAAATGGCTTATCAACAGGCTGTTGGTAATGAAGTAGACAAAATCAAAGCGGTGGTGAGAGGGCATGCTCATGAATGGGAGCTTCATGAAGATATGATGCTGATCGATTTATTAGACGATCCCAGTATTACCGCGGGTGACTTGACTGATTTTTTATCGGTTGTCTGTGAAAATGAAGAAGGGAACCAGGAGTTGCGGTATGCTGTCAGCGCTTTGCAAGTCTGTCTCCGTAAGGCTCATATTGAGGCTTTGAAAGAAAATCAGCTTGATAAAGATGAAAATGACTTTCATGTTGAGGATGAACATTTTGACACAGACCCCCATTTCGTGCATAAAATGAGGGATGAAGCGCATTTTAAATGGGAAGAATAAAGGGTGAAGGACAATTCAAGACGTTTGGCTGAGTTTTTTCAAAAAATCCAAACAGATATTTATACTGCCTTTGGCTCAGAAGAGCCAGAGGCATTTTTTTTGCCGGATGAATGGCAGCGTGAAGGTTTGGGTCAAGGTGTATCGCGGGTGATCGAGGGGGGGGCTGTTTTGGAAAAAGGCGGCGTCAATTATTCTCAGGTCAGTGGCGCGTCATTGCCAGGTAGTGCAACCGCAAAGCGGCCGGAGCTGGCCGAGCAGCCTTTTACTGCGACTGGCGTGTCGGTGGTCATTCATCCTCGTAATCCTTATGTGCCGACTTCTCACTTTAATGTGCGATTGATTCAGGTGGGTGATTTCTGGTGGGTGGGGGGTGGATTTGATCTCACGCCTTATTATGGTTTTGTGGAAGATTGTGTGCTCTGGCATGAGCAGGCGCGTGCGGCCTGTGATCTTCATCGGCCTCATTTTTATCCGCAATTCAAAAAACACTGTGATGATTATTTTTATTTAAAACATCGCGAGGAGGCCCGGGGAATTGGCGGCATTTTTTTTGATGATTTAACCGAGTTATCATTGGAAGAAGCGCTTGCGTTTTTAGCGCATGTGGCCGAAGCATATCGAAAAGGATATCTTGCCTTGATTCAGAGGCGTAAAAATAGTGCCTATGGCGAGCGTGAAAAAAAATTTCAGGCGATGCGCCGTGGACGTTATGTTGAGTTTAATCTGATTTATGATCGTGGGACCTTATTCGGATTGCAATCGGGTGGGCGAACGGAGTCTATTTTGATATCACTCCCGCCGATGGTAGCCTGGCATTATCAGGATAAAAAAGCGCTCGAGCCAGCTGAAGCTGCTTTATATCAGCAGTTTTTGCCGGCTCGAGATTGGGTTTAGTTGACGTCTCGCATCGCGTTATTGTGTCGGGCCACCATGGATTTGATGACATAGGTTTTAGCACTTCGTTTTTCAAAGGTTTCGCCTCCCAATGCCCAGAGCCAAGCCAGAATGCAAAGAATCGTGTTGGTATGCCAGTAAACACTCGTGGCTAGAATTGCAACGGTCAGGCGTGGTGCAAAGATCCAGCCCAGCCAGAAGAGCAATCCACTCCAGGCAAAAGCGATGCCCGTGAAGAGCATCGTAAGTCGAGGAAAGAAGAATAGGAAGAAGATAAAAAATATCCCATGAATCGCCCAAAAAGACATATTTTTCTCCTCTTATTGACAGGCTTCACAATCAGGATCTGTAATGGAGCAGGCCTTAGGGGTTTCTTCCATTTTCACGGCATTGAGCTCATTTGCACGATCAGAAACCGTTGATTTTTCTGTGCTGGTTGCGCCGAGAGTTCGCAGGTAATAGGTGGTTTTGAGGCCACGTTTCCAGGCCAGTTTATAGAGGTTGTCTAATACTTTTCCGGATGGTTGTCCCACGTATAAATTGAGCGATTGTGCTTGATCAATCCATTTTTGACGGCGTGAGCCTGCTTCAACCAGCCAGCTGGGATCGATTTCAAACGCAGTGGCATATAAGCGCTTCAAGTCACTGGGAATACGCGCAATAGCTTGAACGCTGCCATTATAATATTTGAGATCATTCACCATGACCTCATCCCAGAGGCCCAATTTTTTCAAGTCATTGACGAGATAATCATTGAGTACGGTGAATTCACCTGAAAGATTGGATTTAACATAGAGATTTTGATAAACCGGCTCAATCGACTGCGAGACCCCTGTAATATTCGCGATCGTTGCAGTGGGGGCAATGGCCATGGTATTGGAATTGCGCATGCCCTGAGTGCGAACTTTAGCGCGGAGGGTGCTCCAATCCAGGCGTTGTTGAGTGTCCTGTTGTAGATATTCACCGCGCACTTTTTTTAGGAGTGCAATCGAATCAATGGGAAGAATGCCTTGGCTCCACAGTGAACCTTCGAATGTTTCATAAGCACCCCGTTCAACAGCCAAATCACTGGAGGATTCAATGGCATGATAGCTGATCATTTCCATGATCTCATCTGCAAAATCAATGGCGGGTTGGGAGTCATAAGGCAATCGTTTTAGATAAAGTGCATCTTGAAAGCCCATGATGCCGAGGCCAATAGGGCGATGGCGTAGATTGGATTTTCGGGCTTGCGGGACGGAGTAGTAATTGATGTCAATGACATTGTCCAGCATGCGGATTGCGGTTTTAATCGTTTTCTTGAGTTTGTCCGCAAGAATCTCACCCTGTGCATTTAAGTGAGCAATCAAATTGACAGAGCCTAAATTACAGACGGCGATTTCTTCTGCTGAAGTATTTAAGGTAATTTCAGTGCAGAGGTTAGAGCTGTGTACCACGCCGACATGTCCTTGTGGGGAGCGGATATTACAAGGATCTTTAAAGGTGATCCAAGGGTGGCCGGTTTCAAATAGCATCGAGAGCATCTTGCGCCAGAGGTGGGTGGCTTGAATTTTTTTAGCAGGAACCTTACCTGCATCCGCTTGTTTTTCATAGGCAGCATAGGCTTTTTCAAAAGCTTCGCCATATAAGTCATGGAGATCCGGCACGTCATTGGGTGAAAATAGTGTCCAGGATCCATCCTCGCATACGCGTTTCATGAAGAGATCGGGAATCCAGTTTGCGGTATTCATGTCGTGGGTGCGACGACGATCATCGCCACTGTTTTTGCGGAGTTCAACAAAATCTTCGATATCCATATGCCAGGTTTCGAGATAGGCGCAGACGGCTCCTTTGCGCTTTCCGCCTTGATTTACAGCCACTGCGGTATCATTCGCAACCTTGAGGAAAGGAATCACGCCTTGAGAACGGCCATTCGTACCTTTGATATGTGCGTTCATTGCGCGGACGGGTGTCCAGTCATTGCCAAGGCCACCTGCAAATTTGGAAAGCATGGCATTGTCACGAATCGCACCATAGATGCCGTATAAATCATCGGGAATAGTGGTCAAATAACAGCTTGAAAGTTGTGAGCGTAAGGTTCCCGCATTAAATAAAGTGGGGGTGGAGCTCATATAATCAAAGCTTGCCAGGAGGTGGTAAAATTCAATTGCGCGTGCATTTTTGTCTTTTTCTTCCAGGGCAAGGCCCATGGCGACTCGCATAAAGAAGACTTGCGGGAGTTCAAAGCGCGTGCCTTGATAATGAATGAAATAGCGATCATAAAGCGTTTGAATGGCGAGATAATTGAAGAGGTGATCATAGCGATGATTGAGTGCAGCGCCCAGGCGTTCCAAGTCAAAATCTTGTAGTTTAGGGTCTAGCAGTTCCAGTTCAATGCCTTTTGGAATATAGGCTTTGAGTGCTTTTGGATAGAGTGTTTGCATTTCCTGATGGGTCGCTGCAGGGGCGATATTCAGGAAGCGCAATGCTTCGGCACGCAAATCATCCAATACCAGACGTGCTGCGACCAAGGCATGATTGGGCTCGGTTTCAACTAATGCGCGTGCAGATAAGACCAGTGCTTTCGCCACTTCTTCATGAGGAATGCCATCAAATAAATTACGTTTAGTATCGTTGAAAATAAAAGCGGCATCCGTGTTGCTGAGGCCTTCGCACGCTTCTTGAATCACAATTTTTAGGCGGGCTTCATCGAGTGCTTTGAGTGTTCCATCAGCAAGTTTTACGCGAATTTGACCTGCCTTGGCAGGTGCAGCTTCATTGTGTTCGCGTTCTTTGCGACGTTCTTCACGATAGAGGACGTAGGCTCTTGCTGCGTCATAGGCTTCGCCTCGCATCAGGGCTAATTCGACCTGATCTTGAATATCTTCAATGCGAAGGTAGCCCCCATTCGGCATTCTGCGTTGAAATACATCCATAATTTGATTGGATAGCTTGTCGACGAGTTCGCGGACGCGGGTAGAGTTTGCGGCTTCTTTTCCTTCTGCAGCGATAAAAGCCTGCGTCATGGCGACAATGATTTTATTGAGATTGAATTCGTCCTCTTTTTTAGGGTGGCCGGGGCGTTTGATGACTTTAAATCCTGAAAATTCCATGCTTTTCTCTCCTTTGCTGAACTTGCGAACACTATATGTTGTGTTTGTTTGGTCTCATTGCAACAAGATAATGTGTATTTTAATGAAATGCAAGTAGGGGATTCGAGTTTTAAAAAAAAGAGTGTATACCTCTTGTCAGGGTGGAATCGTCTCGGTATACTGACTCGAAAATATTTTTACTAATTGAAAGGAGTCTTTTATGAGCAGCATTGATGAACGCGTTAAAACCATCGTGGTTGAGCAATTGGGTGTGAAGGCAGAACAAGTGGTTCCAGAGGCTTCATTAATTGATGATCTCGGCGCAGATTCATTGGATACGGTTGAGTTGGTTATGGCCTTGGAAGAGGAGTTCGAAACCGAGATTCCAGATGAAGACGCTGAAAAAATTCGCACCGTTGGTCAAATTATGGAATATATCAAAGCGCGTGCAAAATAAGCCTTGACGATATAAAATTTGATTGGCGTCAATAAAAACAAAAAAGGCTGGGTCAAACTGGCCTTTTTTTATGGTTCAAAATAAATGAAGAGGTCACTATGACAAAGCGTCGTGTCGTTGTAACAGGGTTGGGAATGGTCTGTCCCGTGGGTTTAAGTGTTTCAGAAACTTGGAAAAATATCATCGCAGGGCAAAGCGGCATTGCAACGATTCCAGAATTTTCCCCCGAAGATTACCCTGTTACGTTTGCCGGACGAGTAAAGGATTTTGATCCGACTGTTTATATGCCGATTAAAGATGTCAAAAAAATGGATATTTGTATTCAATATGGCTTTGCAGCAGGTGTCCAAGCTTTTGAAGACGCCGGCCTTGTTGTGACCGAAGACAATGCAGATCGCATCGGGATTGCAATTGGTTCTGGGATAGGTGGGTTAACCAATATTGAAGATACAATGGAAACGCTGCTGATGGAAGGTCCTCGTCGTGTCTCGCCTTTTTTTATCCCTTCTGCTTTGGCCAATATGGCGGCCGGTAATTTAGCCATTAAATATGGCATGCGCGGCCCGAATATTGCAATTGTCACCGCCTGCACAACGGGAACCCATAATATTGGTGTCGCGATGCGGATGATTCAATGTGGTGATGCGGATGTCATGGTCGCAGGGGGCGCTGAAAAGGCCAGTTGTCGCCTGGGTATGGCCGGTTTTGCTGCAGCGCGTGCTCTCTCCAAACGTAATGATGATCCCACCAAAGCCAGCCGCCCCTGGGATAAAAATCGGGATGGCTTTGTTTTAGGAGATGGTGCGGGCGTGATTGTTTTAGAAGAATATGACCATGCGGTCAAGCGCGGTGCTAAAATTTATGCTGAATTAGTGGGTTTTGGTATGTCAGCGGATGCCTATCACATGACGATGCCCAATGGCGTGGGAGCTTATCGCGCGATGGAAAATGCCGTCAAAGATGCGCATCTTCATCCTGCGGATATCGATTATATCAATGCGCATGGTACCTCCACGCCCGCAGGGGATGGGGTCGAAAGTCAGGCTGTTGAACGTTTGCTGGGTGAGGCGGCTCAAAATGTGGCCATGAGTTCAACCAAGTCCATGATTGGCCATCTTCTGGGTGCATCAGGTGCGGTGGAGGCGATTTTTTCCATCCTCGCGATTCGAGATCAAATTGCACCGCCTACGATTAACCTGGATGAGCCTGATGAAGGCTGTAATTTAAACTACGTTCCCAAGGTTGCTCAAAAACGGAAAATCAATGTCGCGCTCTCCAATTCCTTTGGTTTTGGCGGAACAAATGGGTCGATTATTTTTAGGAAAATCTGAGGGTGAAAGGAAAATTTATCACCCTTGAGGGCGGGGAAGCGTCAGGTAAATCCACCAATATCCAATTCATTTCAAAATGGCTGGCCGCGCGTCAGATTCCGCATGTATTGACGCATGAGCCAGGTGGAACGCCTTTTGCGGAATCCATTCGCCAACTCTTGTTAATGAAGCAGCCTGAGCCCATCGCCTCTGACGCAGAGCTTTTACTGATGTTTGCCTCCCGTGCTCAACACATCGCGCAGGTGATTAAACCTGCTTTGGACTCAGGAAAGTGGGTGATCTGCTCTCGTTTCACAGACTCAAGCTACGCCTATCAGGGCGGTGGTCGGGGTCTCCCCATGGAAAAAATCGCTCAGTTGGAGCATTTAGTTCAAGGTGATTTACAGCCAGACTTAACGATTCTGCTCGATCTGCCTGTCGAAATTGCCTTAGAGCGCGCTCGTCATCGTGGCGAATTAGACCGCATTGAAGCCGAAGATGTCGCTTTTTTTGAGCGTGTACGTGCCGTATATTTAGCCCGAGCAAAGGCGTTTCCCGAGCGGTTTCGGGTGATTGAGACAACTACTTTTGAGCACGTGCAGCTACATTTGGATCGAATATTACGTGAAAAAGGGTTCGATCGTCCTTAAATAATAGGCAATGGCCGGATTGGAAAGTTATTTTATCCGTGCTCCTAAATCTCAAAACTATTTTTCAAAAGTAGGTGAAATGTCGGGCTTCTTGGCCCTAATCTCTTTAAATTGATCTGATAAGTAAAACTGTTGAAATATTCTAGTCTGTTCATCAACCAATTCTTTAAACATATCTTCTGTTGATTTGGTGCCATCCATTGTCTTTCCTAAAAGATCAGATATAAGTGCTTTTGTATTGATAGATGTTGATTCTGCAGGCGCTGTTGGTGATGCAGCAGTTGGAGCCAGAGTCGGTAATCCAGCCGAAGAAGCATCTTTTAAAGCAGTTTGAGTCGGTGTTGGACCAAAAAAGTTTTGCAGAATTGCAGTCTTGTCCTTCTCTTCTATGATGTCTTTCAAAAATTCTGTGTGTATTGCAGTGGTTTCTGAGGATGTTATTACTGGTGAGCTAGAAGCGCCACTCCTAATTAATTGAGCTTGAGTTTGATGAGTCATTGATTCTATCATTGCTGTCCGTATTTCTAACGGGGTATTTGCATGGATAAGTGGATGGTCAGATACGCCTGCGAGCGCTAGGAGTTTTTTTGCTGTGCGGTCTCCACAGGTGTTTGAAACGGTTGTGCCGTTATCCTCTAATTGTTTACGGGTGGCGGTAACATTGAGTGTAATATTAGTAAATTCTGGTCCAGCCAATTGCGTCGTTAATTTTGCTTTTAAGTCAATGTCAGTGAGTGAGTCGGTTGCTTTTAAATCTAGGTTGTTACCTGTTAATGTAGCTTGAACTGCAACCCAGTGATTTCCATTTACGCGGAGAGGGAAGCATACTGTAGTAGGGGCAGTGGAACCAGCTAAATCTGTTTTGAACTGAGTCAGTGCGCCTTTCAGAAGATTCATTTCAACGCAATCTCTGATATGGGTTCCACCTGAAGTGAGTGTGCCCCTTTCCAATACGCTTGATAAAGCGAGGTGCATATCCTTGTCTGTAGGCATTGTGGTGAGCCGTTCTGGAGAATTTGCTGGTAGGTCGCTCAAACCTGCCTGTGTATTTTGTACTGTCAACGCTTGAAGACTACTCTGAGGGAGTAGGCTGGCCCAGTTTTCAAGGTTCGTACAAATATTCGCGCGTAGTGTTTCTTGTTCTTGTTGTAATTGTACCCCAAGTTCTGTAAGTGTGGTTTTTTGTAGGGTAGCCTTTAAAGAAACGATTTGTTGCTCTGTGAGGCTTGCAATGTTGATTTGGCTTTGTGCGGTTAAAAAGGCTGCTGCAATTTCAATGTGGCTGCTTCGTAAAGCGGCTTCATTCTCAACAAGCAGGGTAGGCAGATATGTAGCCCACTGTGGTGCGGTTGTTTGTGCTAACATAATTATCACCTCTTATTTCATTTTTATTTATTATATCACTTCTTTGGTTGAAAATCAATTATTGTTTATCGCGATTTTTTCAGTGGCTTATCAGATTCATTTTGGGTAGTCTGTTTGGTATTGGATGCCTGGCTTGAAGTTTTATCTTAAAACAGCGTATTATGTTTGCAAATTTAAGAGACTAGAAGATCTAAGATCATGCTACAGCAAAGAATAAAGTCAGTGAACGGGCCTGTTTCGGGTGTGATTACGGTTCCTGGTTCAAAAAGTTTGAGTAATCGCGCGCTCCTCTTAGCTTCGTTTTCTGAGGGGGTGACCCATTTAAAGGGGGTGCTTTGGAGTGATGATACTGAAGCATGTTTCGTTGCTTTGCAAAGCCTGGGTGTTCCCATTCAGAAAATTTCAGAGCATGAGCTTAAAATAACGGGCGTGCGGGTCTTTAAACAAAATCAAAAAATCAATTGTCGGGATGCCGGGACGGTTTCTCGTTTTTTAATTCCCATTGCTGCAGCTTTAGGGGGGAGCTATGAGTTTTATGGCTCAGATCGCTTGTCTGAACGACCCCTCAAGCCGATGTTGGATGGCTTGATTGCGCTAGGTGTGAACATTATTTATCACGATCAAGTGGGTTTTTTGCCGCTTCGCGTTGAAAGTCAGGGGTTGCATGGCGGCGTTTTAAATGTTGATATCAAAGACAGCAGCCAGTTTATTTCGGGTTTATTGCTGGCCGCGCCCAAGGCCAAAGCGCCGATCACAATTTTTGCAGATCATTTGGCGGAAAAACCCTATGTGCACCTAACTTTAGAGATGATGGCTGATTTTGGCGTACAGGCTGAATTGCAGGGGAACGCCATACAGGTCATGCCCTCCAGTTATCAGGCGTGTCAATATGAAATTGAGCCGGATGCCTCTACCGCATCTTATTTTTTTGCTGCTGCTGCATTAACAGCCGGAGAGATTAGGGTGAATGGCTTGTATCGAGAGGTTTTGCAAGGGGATATTCATTTTTTAGAGGTGCTAGAAAAAATGGGAGCAGTGGTACGGGAAACGCCTTTGGGCATTACGGTCGCAGGTCCTCAAATTTTAAAAGGATTGGGTGAAGTCGATTTTTCGGGAATGAGTGATACTTTTATGACCTTAGCGGCCCTGTGTCCTTTTGCTGATTCACCTACAACAATTAAGGGGCTGCGGCATACGCGGTTACAGGAATCAGATCGCGTTGAGGCGATGCGTCAAGGTTTGACCGTGCTGGGTGCAAAAGTGACGACGACGGAAGACAGTATTACTATTTATCCAAGCAGTTTGCATGCTGGGGTCATTGATAGTCATCGTGATCACCGGATTGCGATGTCACATGCCTTAATTGGCTTGAAAATTCCAGGAGTCATAATTGATGGAGCAGATTGTGTTAAAAAAACCTGCCCATTATTCTTTGAATTGCTTGCATCATTGCAGGCTATTTGAGTTTTTTCTCTTTATAAATGACATGCTTTTTCACAACGGGATCATATTTCTTGATTTCCATTTTATCAGGCGTGTTTTGTTTATTTTTAGTCGTGGTGTAAAAGTGGCCGGTATCCGCGCTGGATTCCAGTTTGATTTGTTCTACTTTACCTTTCTTAGCCATTTTTTACTCCTTAAACCTTGATGCCGCTGGCACGAATTTTGACTAAAGCCGCGTCAATGCCTAATTTATCGATAATCCGCATGCCATGGCTGGAAATGCGCAGTTTGACATAGCGATTTTCAGTCTCAACCCAAAAGCGATGGGAGTGCAGATTGGGCAGAAAACGACGGCGTGTTCTGTTGTTTGCGTGGGAAACGGTACATCCAGTAATGGGGCCTTTTCCGGTCATTTCACAAATACGTGACATGGTATAATTCCTTATTCGAAAGCAAATTTGAGGCTGAATTCTACCAAGCTTTTTGGAGAATTGCAACGGATATTTTGCGTGATGCAAACAAAATGCTACAATATCCTTTTTCTATTGAGGGCATGAGATTATGATCGATCCAAAATTATTAAGAAATCAATTTGAATTCGTCAAGGCGGGCCTGGCAAAACGGGGCACTGTGATCAATTCAGAATTTGAAGCTTTGGAAGGGCAGCGCAAAACGGTGCAGTCGGCGTTTGAAAATGCGCAGGCGGAAAAAAATCAAATCGCGCGTGAGATTGGTCAGGCTAAAAGTAAAGGTGAAAATGCCGATGCTTTATTTGAAAAAGCAGACGAGATCAAAAGTCGGCTGGATACATTGCAGCAAGAATTCACACGGCTGGATGTTCAGATTGATGCTATTTTACTGGGCTTGCCTAATCTTCCAGATGACTCTGTCCCTATCGGAAAAGATGAGTCCGAAAATGTTGAAATATGCCGGGTCGGATCACCCAAGACATTTGATTTCCCCGTCAAAGATCATGTGGCGTTAGGCGAAGCATTGGAGATGATGGATTTTGATACGGCGGCGAAATTATCGGGTGCGCGTTTTGTCGTATTGCGCCGTCAATTAGCGAGCCTCCATCGTGCGCTGATTCAGTTGATGCTGGATACTCACACGCGGGAGCACGATTATCAGGAAATGTATGTCCCGTATTTGGTCAAAGATTCCGCTTTTTTTGGAACAGGTCAATTGCCTAAATTTGCGGAAGATTTTTTTAAAACGCGCGAGCCTTTTGCGCTGAATTTGATTCCCACTGCGGAAGTCTCGCTGACCAATACAGTGAGTGATATGATTTTAGATGAAAGCCAGTTGCCTTGGAAGTTGACAGCGCATACGCCTTGTTTTCGGAGTGAGGCAGGGAGTTATGGTCGCGATACACGCGGGATGATTCGTCAGCATCAATTTGAGAAAGTCGAGTTGGTACAAATTGTACATCCCGAAAAATCCTGGGAAGCATTGGAGGCATTGCGTGGGCATGCGGAAGTGATCTTGCAAAAACTAGGCTTGCCGTATCGAGTCATGGCTTTGTGTACGGGTGATATGGGTTTTACGGCCGCAAAGACCTATGATTTAGAGGTCTGGCTGCCTTCGCAAAATACCTATCGTGAGATTTCGTCCTGTAGCAATTGCACGGATTTTCAAGCACGACGTATGAAGGCCCGTTTTAAAGATAGCAAGACGGGGAAAAATGAGCTCGTTCACACTTTGAATGGCTCCGGTTTGGCGGTGGGGCGGACTTTAGTGGCGATTCTGGAAAACTATCAGGATCAGTCGGGTCATATTCAGGTGCCTGAAGCGCTTCATCGCTATTTGGATTTTAAATCTATTGGTATGGACTGATCTTGATTAACAGGCTTGGCTCGAGGGTGAGCCTTTTCATAGGTGGCTAGCAAATGTTGAAAATCAAGATGCGTATAAATCTGCGTGGTTTGAATATCACGATGGCCCAGTAAATCTTGGACGGCGCGTAAATCACCGCTTGATTCTAATAGATGCGTTGCAAAACTATGGCGTAGCATATGGGGATGCAGCTCAATGCCATGTTCAACTCCCCATTTTTTGAAGCGATATTCTACAGCACGCGCGGTCAGGGGGATGCCTTTATGGCTTAAGAAAACATAGTCATTTGGTTTTTTGAGGCGAATCTCGCGTTGCGTCAGCCAGGCATTTAAGGCATTTTTGGATTGTTTTCCAAAGGGAACAAGGCGTGTTTTATTGCCTTTTCCAAGAATGCGCAATTGTTGATCGCTCCAGGAGATGTCTTGCAATTTGAGTTGGCAAAGTTCTGATAAACGTAAACCTGAGGCATAAGTGAGTTCGAGCATGGCTAAATCACGAATGGAAAGTTCGTCTTCATGTTCAGCTTGCATTAAATAATCTATCGAATCAACATGTAAAGCGATGGGAAGTTTTTTAGCTGCTTTAGGTGCGCGGATTGATTCAGTTGGGTTAATGATGCCCTTTTTTTCATGTAAAAAACGATAAAAACTGCGGGCGGCCGAAAGCATTCTCTGTAAAGATCTCGCCGATAAGCCTTTTCCATGCAGTTGACTCAACCAGGCTTTGATCTGTTGGGGCTCTAAAGTTTGATCGCTGAGATTTTGGCTTTCAGCGTATCGGTACAAGCTTTCTAAATCACGTTGATAATTTTTAATCGTATTTAAAGCATAGTGTTTTTCGGTGAATAAATAGTCGATAAATTCAGGGAGACTTTGATTCATCAATAGTCTCGATGAATCACAAAATCCAAAATAAGATCCAGTAATTCAGTGGATGCAGGAAGGGCTTTTAGGGCAGTCTGAGCAGCCGTTGTTTCTTTTTTCAGTAAGTCTTCAGCAGCTTGATGGCCGAGAATTCTGACAAAAGAGGCTTTATGTGAAAAGTCATCCTTTCCGGCTGTTTTTCCTAATTTTTCTGTAGAGCTGGAGACATCTAATAAATCATCTTGAATTTGAAAAAGTAAGCCAATGTGCTTGGAAAACTGCTGGAGATGATTCGCAATCAGACTGGGAGGTTCTGCATAAATCAGGGGAAGGCTGATACAGGCTTCGATTAAGGCGCCTGTCTTGAGTTGATGTAAGAGGCAGAGGCCTTTAAAGTCTAAATCTTTTCCTTCGGCTTCAATGTCCAAATATTGGCCGCCTGCCATTCCGTTTGCCCCCATCGACTGTGCCAATATATGCAGCATTTTCAAGCGCTTCAGGCTGTTAAAATGCGGCGTCATGGCGCCACTTAAGACTGCAAATGCTTCGGTCAATAATGCATCGCCGCATAAAATGGCAGTGGATTCACCAAAAGCGACATGACAGGTTGGCTGGCCACGTCGTAGCACATCATTGTCCATGGCAGGAAGGTCATCATGAACCAGTGAAAATGCGTGAATCATCTCGATGGCTGCGGCATAAATATCCAGTTCGTCATCGGGGACCTGTAGATACGTGCCAGTGGCAAAAGTCAGCATTGCGCGAATGCGTTTTCCACCCTCCAGAGAGGAATAACGCATGGATTCAAAAAAACGGACTAATTCAGCATGCTGACTGATTAGGGTTTTGTTTAAAAAAGCCTGCACCCGAGTTTGAGCGATTTGTTGCCAGAGTGCAATATCATTCATGGGGCGCATCATTGAGAATTCGAACTTTTTGTTCGGCCTCTGTGAGGATTTTTTGGCAGTTTTTAATTAAACCAATGCCGGTTTCATAGAGGCCAATCGCTTCTTCCAAGGGGACAGATTGGCGTTCGAGATCCGCTACAATTTTTTCAATCTGTTGCATATTTTCCTCAAAGGAAGTGTTTTTTTTGAGTTTAGCCATGCGGTATTTTCTATTGAGAGGATAAAATTTTATTTTACAGAGTAGGCTTGTTTTTGTAAATCAGAGTCATCACGCAGCTGAGTAAAAGAAGGCCTGGAAAAACCAGCATGGTGTGGACGCCAAAATGCGGCCAGAGTAGGCCAATCAAAGGCTGAAAAACGATGGCTCCAAAAATCGTAATGGCATTGCAGAGGCCAATGGCAATGCCGCGAACATCCGGTGCAACGCTGCGTTCAGCAATGTAAAATCCAATGACATTTCCGCCGCCTAAAAATCCCATGCAAAACAAGCTTAATCCCAGTAAGAATAAATGAGTTCCTGCATACATCATGACTAAGCTGAAGCAGAAAAGGAGGGCTGCTTGTAAAATCATGAGCCTCTTATGACTGATGAAGCGTTCGTTGATTGCGCCTAAAATAGGGCAGCCTAAGCCAAAGCCAAGCGGGACCCACGCAATGAAGTGAGAGGCGCTGAGGTAGTCCAAATGATAGCGGAGTTGTAAATAGGGGTTGGCCCAGAGCGATGCAAAAACAGTGATGACACTAAATAAACCACAGCAATACAGGCCTGCAATCCAAACATTCGGTGTTTTGACGACTGTTTGCCAATGGCTTTTAAAGAGAGGCCAAATTTTCGTTGTGCATTTTTGATGGTGGGGTGGATTTTCCAAAAAACGAAACACCAGTATTAAAAAAATCAAACCCATCAAAATAAAACCAGAGAGAACCATCCGCCAGCCATAATGAAGAATCAAAATGGGTGTGCCCGCTTGTGCGCCTGCGGTTAAGAGCATGCTCAGCATTTCACCCATGCCTACAAAGGCCGTCAATAAAGCAGGGCCAAACCAAGAAGCAGCGCTATACACCATGGCAATAAAGGCAAAACCTGCGCCACTGCCCATCATCAAGCGTCCTAAGAGTCCGCAATAAATCGAGGACGTTGCAGTCAATAAAATCATGCCGAAGACAAACAGGCTGACAGCGATGCGGATCACCTTTTTCATTCCAATGGCGTCAAAAAAAAATCCTGCCGGAATTTGGACTAAAATATACCCATAGAAAAAGCTGGATGATAAAAAACCAACCATCGTTTGATTAATGTGAAATGCATTCTGCCAGGCAGATTCCATTAGATTGCCTGAAATCTGCATGAAAAACTGGAAAAAGCTGAAAAAGGCCATCATGGCCCACATGGTAATGCCCTTTTTCATAATGATTATAAACGCTCGACGATTTTTTGCATGTAGGCTTCGGTGGTCAACCATTTCTGATCTTTCCCGACTAAGAGCGCGAGGTCTTTTGTCATAAATCCAGCTTCTACTGCGTCGATTGTTGCTTTTTCTAGCTTATCTGCAAAGGCGACGACTTCTGGCGTATTGTCAAATTGACCGCGATAACGCAAAGCGCAAGTCCATGCAAAAATCGAGGCAATCGGATTAGTTGAGGTTTGATTGCCTTTTTGATATTCACGATAATGGCGGGTCACCGTGCCATGAGCGGCCTCGGTTTCAACGGTTTTTCCATCGGGTGTAATCAGGACAGACGTCATCAAGCCCAATGAGCCAAAGCCTTGTGCGACGACATCGGACTGAACATCGCCATCATAGTTTTTACACGCCCAGACAAAGCCGCCGTCTGATTTAATCGCTGAGGCAACCAGATCGTCAATGAGGCGATGCTCATAGCTAATCCCTGCGGAATCAAATTTTGCTTTGAATTCACGATCATAAATATCCTGGAAAATATCTTTAAAACGACCGTCATATTTTTTCAAAATGGTGTTTTTGGTTGAAAGATAAACCGGCATTTTCAGGGTCAAGCCATAATTCAAGCAAGCGCGCGCAAAACCAGAAATGGATTCATCCAAGTTGTACATAGCCATTGCGACGCCATTTCCCTTGAATTGAAAGACTTCATGGTGCACGGGCGTGCCGCCGTTTTCAGGCGTAAAAGTCAGCGTTAAGGTGCCGGGTTCTTTCACGACAAAATCGGTTGCGCGATATTGGTCACCAAAAGCATGGCGGCCAATCACAATCGGTTTAGTCCAGCCTTGCACATAGCGAGGCACATTTTTGCAGATAATGGGTTCGCGAAAAATAGTCCCATCTAAAATATTGCGAATGGTGCCATTGGGAGATTTCCACATTTGCTTGAGATTAAATTCTTTCACCCGCGCTTCATCAGGTGTGATGGTTGCACATTTGACGCCGACGCCATATTTTTTAATGGCATTGGCCGCATCGACGGTGATTTGATCATTGGTTTCATCCCGTTTTTGAATGCCAAGGTCATAGTAGTGAAGGTCGATATCCAGATAGGGGAGAATCAGCATTTCTTTGATTTGCGCCCAAATAATGCGGGTCATTTCATCGCCATCTAATTCCACTAAGGGGGTTTTAACTTTAATTTTTGACATGTTGTTCTCCTATTCCATACGATAACGATTTTCAGCGAAGCGATATAATCTGCGCCAGAATACCAGATTTATGAGCGTAACCCAAGCACACATTACAACAACGCCCAGGGTGATTTCTGGGAAATTTCCGATGATGGTGTTTTCTTGAATATACGCGCCGAGGCCTTGTGCTTTTAAAGTAATGCTACCCCAATTGATAATTTCTGCGACGACACTCGTATTCCATGCGTTTCCAGCAGCGGTAATCGCGCCCGTCAAATAATAGGGGAAAACAGCGGGAATTAAAAAGCGTTTCCATTTTAGCCAGCCTTTGACATTCATGTTTAAAATCACGAGTTTTAATTCTTTAGGAATCACTGTGGCGCCCGCAATGACATTAAACAAAATATACCATTGTGTGCCTAATACCATCAGGGGTGCGCACCAGATTTCCATATTGAGATGAAAGCGTAAAATCATGACCACAAAGACGGGAAAAAATAAATTGGCCGGAAACGCCGCTAAAAATTGTGCGATGGGTTGCGCGATTTTAGCCCATTTTGGATTCAGGCCGATTTGAATGCCAATCGGCAGCCAAATGAGTGAGCAGATCATAATAGAGATAAAAACGCGTAATCCTGTGATTCCACCGAGGACCACAACATGCCAGGTATCATGAAAGGGGAGGGTGGAATAGATCATTTTCCAAAGCCAGAAGCCAAACAAAAAGCCCAGGGTGATTAAGCTGCCATACCAAAGAATATTATTCAAACGGCTATGGACGTTGTTCTTGATGATTTTGACAGGCTTGCGCCATTTGAATCGAGGAATGCGCAATTGAATCCAGTGATTCCATGCGATATCCAAGCCATCAAAGCACTTTCGTGTGAGGGTGGTGCGTTGAAATAAATTCAGGACCCAGGATTCTGCACGCTCTTCGGTATCTTCTCCCAGGCGAAACTTTTGAGACCAGGCAATCAGTGGGCGAAACATCAATTGATCATACAAGAAAATCACAATCAGCATCGTCATGATTGCATAGAAAATCGCATGCCAGTTTTCGCTGCTAATGGCGAGTGCGATATACGAGCCAATGCCCGGCAGGGTAATGGTTTGATTGGCGACAGAAATCGCCTCCGCAGCCACCACAAAAAACCAGCCGCCTGACATGGACATCATGGCATTCCAGAGTAAGCCTGGAATGGCAAAGGGCATTTCCAATCGCCAAAAACGTTGCCAGCTGGAAAGTCGATAGACTTGCGTGGCCTCCATGAGTTCATGGGGAATCGTCCGCAAAGATTGATAAAAGCTGAGGGTCATGTTCCAGATTTGAGAGGTAATCACGACAAAAATCGTCGCACATTCAGGGCCCAGCATTGACCCGGGAAACAAGGCAATAAATCCGGCTACGGTAATCGATAGATAACCAAAAATTGGCACCGACTGCAAAATATCAATAATCGGGATGAGGATCTTCCCCGCGCGTTCACTTTTTGCTGCAACGCCCCCTAAAATCAAGCTAAACACAAAGGAGAAAAATAAAGCAATAAACATGCGCAGCGTGGTTTCTGCCGCATAATAAGGCAAATTATGGGGGTCAAGACTAATCGGAATTTGCTGGCCCAAATGAAAAGGCATCCGCATTTTTTCACTGGCATACGCCAGCATCAGCAGCATGAGCATCACCATCAAAAATGCTGCGCCATCCCACAGATTGGGCATCACTTTGAGGCTGGGTAAGCTGAAAATTCGCGTGCGTTGGGTCATGCTTTGCGCTTTTGGCTTTTATGAATGATTTGCATTATAGCAAAATTTTGGAAAAAACTAAATTTTGCAGGCGAGGCAAATTAGGATTATACGAGATTGATGGGCAGCATAGGTTAAAGCCCTCTATGGCAGAGCTCCATATTCTGCCTGGTACGCGCGCATAGCGGGTAGGTGTTTTTGCAAAGCGGGGGTTTCTTCTAAGTAGGCCATTAAATCATCTCTAGAAATAATGGAGGCGACTTTAAATTGAAATTCTTTTTCAACTTCCTGAATAGCGGAAAGGCTTGATTGTAAGCCTATTTCCTGGCGATTGAGTGCGATGAGAATTCCAGCCAGACTGCCGCCTTCTTTTTGCGTAATGTCTACGGCTTCTCTGATGGTGGTTCCCGCGCTGATGACATCATCAATCAGAAGCGCGCGCTGATTTTTTAAAGGGGCGCCAATCATCATGCCACCTTCGCCGTGATCTTTACGTTCTTTTCGATTAAAGCAGACGGGGACATTTAGGCCTTTTTCAGCCAGGCCCATACTGGTGCAGGTGGCCAGGGTAATGCCTTTATAAGCGGGGCCAAATAGGAGATCATATTCCGTGGGTTTAAAGTGTTCCATCACGGCTTCTGCATAAAAGTGGGCTAAGTTCAAATAGGCGCGGCCATCACTAAAGTGTCCTGCATTAAAAAAATAGGGGCTGACTCTTTTTGACTTTAAGAGGAATTCACCAAAATAAAGCGCCCCCTGGTCAATGCAAAATGTGATAAAATCTCGTTGATAGGGTTTCATGATGGGTCTCCGAAAATAATGCAGCTAGTATAGTTCGGATCAGTGTCATGATTCAAGATGAGGAAAGGGGTGAGATGAAAAAATTTAAACCATATCAATGGATTGTTTTTGACGCAGATGATACCTTGTTTCATTTTGATGCATTTGCGGGCTTGAAGCTTTTCTTTTCACGCATAGGAATTATTTTTACAGAACTGGATTATCAGGCCTATCAAGCCGTTAATAAAGCATTGTGGCTTGAATATCAAAATGGCAAAATTACCGCGACGCAATTGCAATATCGACGGTTTGAATCTTGGGGACAGGCATTACAGGCTGCTCCAGAAGATTTAAACAGCGCTTTTTTATCGGCTATGGCTGAGATTTGTGTGCCCTTGGAAGGCGCTGTCAGCTTATTGGATACTTTGAAAGGTCGGGTTAAATTGGGAATAATCACCAATGGATTTACAGCCTTGCAAGAAAAGCGCCTTGATCGCAATGGCTTGACCGCGCATTTTAATTTTGTGGTGATTTCAGAGCAAGTCGGCGTGGCCAAGCCGCATCCTGATATTTTTGAGCATGCCTGGCAATTAATGGGCTGTCCCAAACGCAACACGGTTTTGATGGTCGGAGACAATCTTGATTCAGATATTCTGGGCGGAATGAATGCTGGTTTTGATACGTGTTGGTTAAATAGCACAGGCAAGCCTGTTTCGCAGGAGATAAAGCCCCGTTATATGGTTTCGTCTTTGCACGCGCTTGCGCAATTATTAAGAGCAGACTCTTGATTCCTTGCATTGAGATAAATTGTATGTATAATTTACAGCATGAAAATAATTCGATTTCGATCTATTGTCTTGATTTTGTTGCTGCTGTCTATTTTGCATGGTACGTGGGTCAGCTGGAATTTCTTTACGCAAAAATGGCCATTGGGTTGGTTTGATCAGCCGGTTCAGGTCACGGGAATCGTGAACGCCTTGCCTCAGCATCGTGATCATGCGCTTCGTTTTTGGTTGAAGACGCACGAAGGGGTGGTGGAACTCAATTGGTATCAACCTTTTCCGGATTTAAAGCCTGGGCAGGTTTGGCAGATTTGGATTAAAGTGAAGCATCCTGATTTTCAAAATAATCCGGGTGAATTTGATTATGCCGCGTATTTGAAACATCAGGGAGTGGTCGCCTCAGGTTATGTGCAAAACCGAGCGGATAATCATTTGCTGGCTTCAAAGCCCTGGTTGACACCGACAGAATCTTTGCGGGCTTTGGTGTATCAAAAAGTGCTTTTGGCTACTCACAATTTATCGATGCAGGGGATTCTGGTTGCCTTGATTCTGGGCGATAAAACTTGGCTTAATCCAATCCAAATGGAGGTATTTGAGCGGACGGGTACCAGTTATTTCATGGTGATTTCCGGCTTGCATATTATTTTGTTTGCGATGCTGGGGCGGGTGCTTTTGCGCTATCTGTGGAGCTTGTCTTATCGTGCGACTTTATGGATTCCTGCAGAACAGGTGGGCCTGATTGCGGGATTAGTTTTAGGTTTAATTTATAGTATTCTGGCGGGATTTTTGGTGCCGACACAGCGGGCTTTGTGGATGATTGGATTGATGGGGCTGGCGCGTTTGTTTTTGAAACAATATCAGTCTTTACAGATTCTCGCCTGGGCGCTGGTTTTAGTCTTAGCCTGGAATCCTTTCAGTGTCTATAGTGTGGCCTTTTGGCTGTCATTTTTAGCGGTGTTTTTTTTGATTTATACCCTGGGCGGACGTGAGCAAAACCCGATCTGGTGGCGGCGTTGGCTGGGGGAGTGGTTTTATCCGCAGTGGGTCATGTATTTTGCTTTGGTGCCGATTATTATTGAAGTCTTTCAAACCTTTTCCGTCATCGGATTTTTTACGAATTTATTGGCGGTTCCTTTAATGCTTTTGGGGGTTATTCCTTTGGCTTTGCTGGGTGCGGTGTTGATTTTTATCTGGCCGTATGCGGGTGAAAAACTATTTTACTTCAGCAATCAGGTGATGGATTTTTTGTGGCAAATTTTGCACTATTTTGCTTTGCAGCCCTGGTGGGGCATGGTTTTGGCGAAGCCGAGTTTTTTAGAAATGCTATTGGCACAGATAGGTTTGATCATTGCCTTTGCACCCAGAGGTTGGCCTGGGCGTTATCTGGGTTGGATCATGCTGTTGCCCTTGTTTTATCCGGCGTCAGCGATTCAAAGCGGCCAGCTTAAAGTGACCGATTTACGAGTCAGCGAGGGCTCAGTCCGCATTTATCAAACGCAGCATCATGTTTTAGTCGAAGAAAATATTCTGCATCTTAAGGCTGGAAAGGCCGCGATTCGATATGAAGTTCTCCCCTTTTTGCAAGCAGCGGGATGGCGTCGAGTGGACCTGTGGGTTTTAAATTTTAAAGGCAATGACAAGGCTTTGGAAAGTCTGGAAGATGCCTGGATGCCTTTACAAATTGATCAGATTATTACCAATCAGTCTTATAAAATTTACGATTCAAATCGCAGTCTTTGTGATGAATCAGTCTCGCTGATATGGGATCAGCAGCATTTTAAAGTCCACAATCAAGATGGGGTCTGCGTATTAAATTGAGATTAGGCTTTAATCAGTTCTGAATTTTTGCCAAACCAGCGTTGGATGAGTTTTTGAGTTTCAGCGGGATACGCTGTTAGCATCCGGTCTGCCAGCATTTTAATCTGTGGTAGGAGATTCTGGTCGCGCATAAGGGAGGCAAAGCGAAAATGGACGCTGCCTTTTTGTTTGGTTCCTAAAAACTCACCCGGGCCTCGCAGTTCTAAGTCTTTATCAGCCAGATAAAATCCATCTTGTGAGTCTCGTAAAGCCGTAAGACGTGCTTGAGCGGTCGCGGAAAGTGGGGCCTGATACAGTAAAATGCAGGCGCTTTCTTTTTGACCGCGACCCACGCGACCTCGAAGTTGATGGAGTTGCGAAAGCCCCATGCGCTCTGGGTTTTCGATAATAATGATGCTGGCATTAGGAGCATCCACCCCCACTTCAACAACGGTGGTCGCTACCAGGACATCAATCTCCCCTGCTTTAAAGGCTTGCATGATCTGTGATTTGGTCTCTCCCTTCATTCGGCCATGCAAGAGGCCAATTCGCAGCGTGGGGCATTCGGCTTGAAGAGATTCGAAGGTCGTTTCGGCTGCTTTCGCATCGAGTAATTCAGATTCTTCAATCAGGGGACAGATCCAATAGGCTTGTTCCTGAGCTTGATTTAAACGCTGGATGATTTGATCGCGTTTGAGTTCGGAAATCAGGGCGGTTTTAATTGGTTTGCGCCCTTTGGGTAATTCCTGAATCGAAGTCATTTTGAGTTCTGCATACAAGGTCATGGCGAGGGTTCTGGGAATGGGCGTAGCCGTCATGATCAATTGATGTGGCGTAAAATTCGCTTGATTTTTTTGTTGTAGACTCAGGCGTTGAATGACGCCGAAACGATGTTGTTCATCAATGATCACCAGTCCCAGATTTTTAAACTGAACGCCTTCCTGAATTAAAGCATGCGTCCCCACCACAAAAGAGCATTCACCCGATTGTAAGTTTTCATACACCTTGCTTTTTGCTTTTTTGCTGAGATTTCCGCCCAGCCAGCGGACCGAAACTCCTTCTAATTCCTGTGCTTTGAGAAAAAGTTGTTCCGCCAAAAGTTCTGTGGGCGCCATGAGCGCTACCTGATATCCCGCATCAATCGCGATCAGCGCGCTGAGGAGGGCCACAATCGTTTTGCCTGCACCGACATCACCCTGCAGTAAGCGCTGCATTGCGGTCGATTGATTCATGTCCGCAGCGATTTCCTGGAGTGCATTTATTTGGGCTGAGGTGAGTTCAAAAGGCAGATGTTTTAAAAAAGCCTGGATGCGCGCCTGGGGCAGAGGCATGGCTTTTGCAGGGCTGATCTTTTGTTTCTGGGCGCTGAGGAGGGCCAGCCGGTGGGCCAGGAGTTCCTCAAAGCTCAAGCGGATTTGGCTGAAATGGTAGCCTAGATTAAGTTGATCCAAGCCGTCTGTGGGCTGATGTAAAAAAGTAATTGCTGCTCGAAAAGAGCATAAGCCTATGTTGGATAGATCGGGAGGCAAAAGCTCCAGTTCAACATCATCGCAGTGATCCAATTTTTGGAGGGCGCGTTCCATGTAGTTGTGAAGTCGTTTCTGGTTGAGGCCTTCAGAGAGGGGGTAGAGCGGTAAAATCTGCGGTCCATCCGGATGGGCGACCTCATCCTCTAAATCAAAAGAATATTCAGGGTGGGTGATTTCCAGTGTGGAGCCAAAGCGTTTAATTTCGCCAAAACAAGTCAGGGGCTTTCCCGCTGAAAAGAGCTTGATTTGATTGGGGTAAAAGCGAAAAAATTTGAGATTTAAAGTGCCGGTCTCATCCTCAATGAGCACGTTAAGAATGTTGCTGCGGGCATAGAGAATTTTTGTGCTGATCACCGTGCCAACCACCCGTGCTGAGGTCCCGGGAATCAGGTTAGCAATTTTTTTAGGTCCCTCACGCGATTCATAGCCGCGGGGCGCGAAGGTGAGGAGATCAAATAGATTGAAAATCTGGAGTTTGGCGAGCTTTTTTTGATAAAGCTCACCAATGCCGGAGAGGCAGGTCAGGGGCGCATGAAGGATAGTCATGCGCTAAATAATACACTTATTTGTTGAAGTACGCATTCACTTTTTCAAAGGCTTGAAAAGCGAGTTGATTATCCTGGGCAATCATTTTTAAGTCGCGTTCTAAGCTTCTGGCTAAGCGCAAAGCCAGCTCAGTTTCGATGGTGGTTCCGTTTTCTTCGGAACGTAAGGCAAGGTCACGCAAAATATCAGCAGGAATATTTAAAGTGACTTTAGGATCATTTTTATTTATGTTAATTCTGTACCGTTTCACGAGCCAATCCTTAGTTTTGTTTTGCAAGTTAATCTTAACCATTTCAATACAAAATAGGAAGGGAGTATTAGTTTGAATATTCTGTGGCGAAAAATGCATGACAATTAATGTCTTGCGTTTATTTCGACTATTTTTTTCCATTCCGTCTGTAAGCGTTGTGAATAGTAGCGTTCAGCGCTCTGCGCAATTTTGGCTTTGAGGGATTGAGGCGTGGCAAGGGCTAAAACCTTAATATTGATTAAGGCGCTTAAATAAAAAAAGAGGATATTAATCTGATTGAGCTGTTCTTTGTAATATCGTTTAGCCTTGAATTGAAAAAACAATTCGTATTGTGCTGTTTCAGAATTTCGATTTAATAATAAGCGATTTTTTTCAAGACTGTGAAGTCGCTTAGCCAGGGCGTTGAGTTCCGTGCTGGAAAGGGATTGCATCGCGCTCTGCATGAGTTCGTGTAGGATATGCGTTAAAGATTGAAGGCTGTTTTTAACCGTTGTTTTAGAGAACTCAGGAAACACAAGTCCATTCACGGTCACCGCAATTAAAGCGCCGATAAAGGTATCTTGAATGCGATCCACCAGAAGGTGAAAGGTCCAGCCGCCCATAAAGCTAAAAGAGGCCACCACCAGCACGCCCGTCGCCAGCATGCGCCCGACAAAGCTGCGCGTAAACCAGTAAATCATCAAAAACAGCGCCAGTAATGAGAGCATCATGAGGCCCAGGGGGGAGTCTTGAAGGGGAAGGTACAAAATCCAGCCCAGGAGGCAGCCCGTAATCGTCATAAAAAAGCGGGTCAACGAGCGATAAATGCCCTCGCCAAACGACAGCGTCACCAGCATAAAAGCCGTCAAAAACATCCAGTAACTGCGATCCATGACATGAAATCGGCTCACCAAAATACAGGCCAGGGCAACCACAGCCCCTCGAATCGCCATTTTGGTGTGGTTGTCCCAGGTCTTCATAAAAAAAAGCCTCGCACCCGTTTGAGTTGCCAATGATCCAGTTGTTCTTTCATCTGGGTATAGTTTTCTTTCAGGCGCACTAAAGCATAAGCAAATTGTCCCTCAGGGCCATCGGCCATCTGTTCGTCAACCAATTGATCAAGGAGGGTATCAAACTCAATCACAGTGAGTATTTTTTGGGGTGTCTGCAGCGTCGGCTGAGAAAGCAGTGTGCTGAGCACCGAATGGGGTAAGCGGGCATTCAGTTGGGTTTCAATTTCGCGTAAGGTTCGCTCTAAATCTTTTAATAACTGAGAGGAAATAGGGTTTTTAGGAAAGTTTCCCATCGTGTTGCGCATCATTTGAATCATCTGAAAAGTGCCATAAAAATGCACATAAAGTTCACCAAAATAAAGGGCATCCTTTTTATCAAGTGCCCTCTGGCCTGTCAGGGTATTAAATTGATTTAACGTCGCCTCCAGATTTTTTGCAGGCTCTAGAATTTTATGGAGGTGCGCCTGGCGTCGCTTGGCATCCGTCGCAAACAGGGCTTGTCTAAAAGAGAGAATCGCCTTGCGGTACTGTTTCAAAAAATGACAGCTCAGCAGGGTGAGTTCATGTTCCGGGCGATAAGGCCAGAAGAGGAAATAAACCAAAATCGCAATCCCCACCGCGAATACATTGGCTAAAATAATCAAACCTGTAGGATCCGTCGGCGGCGTCATTTCCAGTACACAAACATAAAAAATCACCCCAAACACCGGTGGCATTTTATAATTCAATCCCAGATTCGGAAGATAAAAAGCCAGAAAGGCAAAAGCAATCAGGCTGATATTTTTAAGCCAAACAGTGTCTTTCAGCAGCAGTCCCAGGGTCAAAAACAAAATAAACGCACATCCAGCCAGCAACATGCTGCTTAAGTGCTCGCGTTGATTGCTCCCCGACTGCATCAACGCGCAGCAGGTGGCCGTATACAATACAAAATAAAGCGCAATCGCACTCTGCAAAAACCAGGCGCAAGCCAAAAAACTTAAAGCCACCGTCAGAATGGTTTTAGAGGCAATAATAAGGTCTTGATTGCCCGTCCATTTCATGGTTTGAATTGCGCTGGCGTAGACGTATTACAAGTTTGGCCCTTTTTTTGAAAACACAAAGTCGAGCTAGGATTGACGAATGTTCCTGGGGTGGAGGTGGGTTTGACGAGGATTGCTTTTTGGGATACACCCCATGGAGCGCCTTGTGTAAGAAGCCCAAGATCGACTTGATAAGTGCCTACAGCGGGAATTTGATCATTTGGAGTGTAAATTTGCAGAACAATTCCACCTGTTGTATTGCTGTCTCCGCAATACCCTAAATTGAGGGGGTAGCCTGTACTGCTATTGTAGCGGCCAGACGCCCAGGTTTGAGAGCCTGGCGCCATCAGGGGGAAATTTTCTGGGCTGGAGCTGCATCCAGTTCCCGAGCCACCTGTATAGTCACCGCAGGGACAGTAAGATACTTGGGCGCCTAAGTAATAATTGGGGTTTTGGGTGGAAGGAATTTGCATGAGTGTAAAGACTGTCGCATGTGGGAAATTATCATTGGACGTCGTGCTTGTTTGTAATTGAAAGTTGATGGGGAGATTGTATGAATTAGGGTTCATTGCAGACCAGGCCGTGCTTCCTGTTTCAGCCATGCAAGCCGGGGTGCTTACTGTAAAGGGTTGTCCGGCAATAATGGCAGAAATAATGGTTGAATAGTTCGTCATATCAATAGAGAGGGTAAGCGGGCTAATCGCTGTGCAGACATAAAGATTACAGCCGCTGGGGTCGGTATTATTTTCGGTGTCGCATTGACAGCTTTGATTCGCAATGCTTGCGCAGGGAGTGTATGCAAAAAGATGAAAAGGAATGGTGAGTAATAAAACGAAATAAAGAATAAACTTGCGTAGCATTTTGGAGATTTCCATATTGTTGCAAAATTTTGAGCTTTTATTCTAAGTTGTATTGAAAAAAATATCAATCTTTTCATTAAGTTGTATTTCTACAAAATAGAGCTTATGTTATTGACATTTTTATTTTTATCAATTAAAATTGATTGGGTTATATTTATAGTTAACGATGGGGTGGTCATGTTTTTTTCAGATAGAGGTGGTAATTCTTTGGCGGAGCTTGTGAGTGAATTAGGTCGTGCTAGGGCAGGGCTCGTTACACCCAGTAGTGATGATTTTCAAGGCTTGATGCAAAAAGTAGATGCAGTGATTGCGAAGTTGCTGGATACAAGAGATTTAAAGGCAATCAATCAACTGCGCGAAAGAGGCGAGCTTTCTCTTGCTGGTTTTAAGGTATTTCCTCATCCACAAACTAGAGCTGAAACTTTTCATGCCCACTTGGCATTTAATTTGAGTTGTGAATATCTTTGTGCGATTGTTGAAAAGTTGTCTGCATCTATGTCGATTGGCAATCTTAGCGTTGTCATTGGTCAGTTAGGGCGTATTGTTAATCGTTATTTGATTGCAGGTGAAATTAACAGAGATTTAACAATCCATGGCAGTGGGTCTGATGTGGGGGCGTTTCAAGTGCTTAATGGTAAATATTTAGATGCGAATGGGATGAGCCCGATTCCTCGCTTAGCAGCTCCGTTACCAGCTCCGGCACCAGCAGCAGCGTCGTCAGCACCAGCTCCGGCACCAGTAGCAGCGTCGTCAGCACCAGCTCCGGCACCAGCAGCAGCGTCGTCAGCACCAGCTCCGGCACCAGTAGCAGCGTCGTCAGCACCAGCTCCGGCACCAGCAGCAGCGTCGTCAGCACCAGCTCCGGCACCAGTAGCAGCGTCGTC
>CANJQG010000009.1 GCA_947476405.1 Thiotrichales bacterium | reverse complement strand
TATTTCCCTAAAAGTACGCCTTTTGATATACTGACCCCAGCCATGGTCCAAGTTGTCGAGGATGCGCTTAATTCTAGACCACGAAAGATTCTAGGCTACAAGACTCCACGTGAGGTGTTTTTTTCTGATGCTTAACACTCTCGCACTTCGGGGTTGAATGGGCGCTTCTTAAGAAAGTTATATATTACACGATTATAGTTTAATTCCAGCATCCCCATACTCAATACCCCGCTCCGAACATCGCTCTGATAAAGATTCCAAGCCCAGTTTGAAAAAGAATACCCCTGACTTGCGATCAAAACATTCGCTAATGAAAAATAATCAATATCATAGTCATGATTTTGGCGCGAATCCGGCTGCAATGCGCTAAGCGGCTTATGATCAGCAGTGGTTCTTTCTATATATTGACTTAAGCAAAATTCAGATTGAAATAAAGAATTTCCAAAATCAATTAAAAAAGAGACCCCCTCTTGAATAGAACGAATATTTTCTTTTTTAATATCTAAATGCGCAATTCCCTGATTATGAAGCCGAATCAGTAGATGAAAGAGCGATGAAAATGCTCTGATCCATTTTTTTACGCGCACTTTTTTTTCAAAAAGATCCAAAGAAGGAATCATGATATTGCAATTCAAGTCTGAAAACCCCATTTCTCCCAGAAGGGGCAAGGTGATCCTTGGATTAATGGGGTGACGTGATGGATAATCAAGTGCAAAGCGAAGCCTAGTTTCGCCTATCATGGCGGAAGGATAAAGCAAGGAAAATACGAAAAACTCCCTCAACTTTTCACTAATTTCATATTGTTCTAGATAAAGAAATGGGTCATGACTAAATTTTTTGATCAATAAACACATATTCGTTTTTCTATTCACATGAGGATATACTCGCGAATACACGCCGGAACCAAGGGGCTGAAGCAGATCAAAATCGCGCACCTTCAGACCAGACTGGACTAGACAGAGTTGAGCTGAAGCCTTTATTAAATCATAATGGAGAATCTCTTTTTCAGTTAAACAAAAACGGTGCGGACGATCGAATACGCGTCTGCTTGTAAGAAATTTAAACCAAAAATTAAACTGAAGAAAATGATCCGGCATGATGAGACCTTAATATTGATTTACGGAAAAAATTATGGATTATTTTTAAACTAGGCTGGCAAAACCTCAACCATTAACGCATCACACCCCGTCGACTACCGGAGATAAAATCGCAAAATTGTTGCGCGGGTAGACAGATTGGAACAACTTCTGATTGAATCTGAGCCAAGGCTTCGGCTTGTGAAAGGGTGGAACGATAATAGAGTTTGTAAAGTTTTTTCAAGGCGATGATTTCTTCAGAAGAAAATCCATTGCGTTGGAGACCCCGCGAATTAATGCCACAAACACGGGGATGCTCGCCCCCACCGGTGACCATCATAAAGGGCGGGGCATCTTGAACAATCAGACAAGCGTGAGAGAGAAAGGCATAGGCGCCGATTCTGACAAAATGATGACCACCACAGTAACCGCCGATCGTGACGTGATCAGCAACTTCAATATGCCCAGACAGGCCCGCATAATTGACCATCATAATATGATCACCCAGGATACAGTCATGTGCGACATGCGAATAAACCATTAAATAATTATGACTTCCAATCGTGGTCAGGCCACCCCCTTTGAGGGTGCCACGATGCACGGTGACATTTTCACGAAAGACATTATCATGACCGATCAACAAACGTGTTGGCTCGCCTTGATAGCTGATATCCTGAGGCTCATCACCTAAAGTAGCATATTGAAAAACACGATTCCGATCTCCTAAAACCGTAGGCCCTAAAATCGTCGCATAGGGGCGAATCTCACAGTCTTCGCCTATCCTTACATCTGCACCAATATAGGCATGACGACCAATTTTGCTCCCCCGCCCCACTTCAGCACTGGGATGCACAAAGGCAGTGGGATCGATCATCGAATAATACCTCGCTCAGATTGGGCTAAAAAATCAGCAAACATTTGAACGGCTATGCAGTCTTTGGCCATTTCCTTGAGATGCTGCACCGCTTCTTCCGCACGTAATCCCTGGCGATAAATGACTTTATAGGCGCGACGCAACCACTGAATATCATCCGCTGAAAAACCGCGCCGTTTCAAGCCCTCTACATTCAAACCACAAACGGTAGGATTGGCCCCCCCCGTCACCATCACATAGGGGGGCACATCCTTTAAAACAATACTTGCCGTTGAAATAAAGGCGTGGGAACCAATTTTACAAAATTGATGCACTCCGCACATCCCACTTAAAATCACATGATTTCCAACCTGAACATGCCCAGCAAGCGCAACGCTATTAGCCAAAATATTGTGATCACCCAAAACACAATCATGTGCAACATGGGAATTGGCCATAAATAAATTATCATCCCCAATCTGGGTTAGGCTACGATCCTGAAAAGTCCCGCGATGAATTGTCACACATTCCCGAACGACATTCCGATCACCGATTTCTAAATAGGTGATTTCGTCATGATATTTTTTATCCTGCGGTGCATCACCGATCGATGAAAACTGATAAAAATGATTTTCCCGGCCAATTTTAGTATGACCTGTGATCACGACGTGGGGGCCAACAATGCATCCCTCATCCATTTCAACATGCGCACCCATAATCGAATACGGCCCAATTAAGACCGAGGGGTGAATTTTAGCCCCCGTTTCAATAATGGCCGTTGGGTGAATCACTCATTCAGCTCCCTTATATGCAATCATCAAATCTGCGCTACACACCACCGTCTCACAGACCGTTGCGACAGCCGATGCTTTAATAATGCCGCCTTTTTGACGGGTTATTTTTACATTCATGACTAGTTGATCTCCAGGAATGACCGGCTGTTTAAATCGCACTTTATCAATTCCTGCAAAATAAAAAATTTCACGACCGGTCCGCTTGACCCCCTTTGATTCCATCGTTTTAAAAACCAAAATACCCATCGTTTGCGCCATAGACTCTAAAATAAGTACGCCAGGCATCACCGGATTATTAGGGAAATGCCCTGCAAAAAACAATTCATTAATCGTAACATTTTTAATCGCCGTAATACAATCATCTACCGTATAATCCAAGACTCGATCAATCAAGACAAAAGGATAACGATGAGGCAAATAATTTAAAATCTCGTTAATTTCAACTTTTTTCATCTTGACCCCTGAGCTTGATCGCCATTTCTTTTACTTTTATCATTAATTTATCCAAACGGTTAATCCGCGCTAAAGTTTTACTCCATTCTGAAAGGGGTTTTGCGGGAAGTGAGGCTGAATAGATTCCAGGCTCAGCAATATCATTCGACACCCCTGACATTGCGGTCACAATCACACGATCAACTAAAGTAATATGTCCATTGATCCCAACTTTTCCGGCAAGCAAACAATGCGCCCCAATTTTACTGCTTCCAGCAATCCCAACTTGGGCTGCCATGGCAGTCCCTTCACCCACAATCACATTGTGTGCAATTTGCACCTGATTATCGATTTTAACCCCTCGACCAATCACGGTGTTTTCAATCGCACCCCGATCAATCGTTGTATTGGCGCCAATTTCAACTGCATCATGCAATTCGACTGAACCCAACTGAGGAATCTTCAACCAAAATCCATTTTCATTTGCCAAGCCAAATCCATCACTGCCAATCACTGCACCACTGTGAATTAAACAGCGCGCGCCAATATGTACACGATGACAGACCACCACGCGAGGTTTTAACTCAGAACCCTCCCCAATGGACGCAAACTGGCTGACCACGCAGCCCGCACCAATGATCACACCTTCGCCCAAAATGACGCCTTCATCAATCACAACATAAGGTCCGATCGAAATCAGCTCCGGAATTTTAACAGAGGGATGAATCAGAGCGGTCGCATGCACTCCTTGAACGGGCTGAGGCGCATGATCAAAAAGATGCGCGACTTTTGCAAAACCAATATGGGGCTGCTTCATGACTAACACATTTCCCAAAGCATGAACCGCATCTTCTTCACTAAGAATAACGGCTGCAGCCTGGGTATCAGGCAAAAAAACCCGATATTTAGAATTGGTTAAAAAGCTTATTTTATCAGGGGAAGCATGCTCTAAAGTCGCCAACCCATTGACGCGAAGGTCAGGCCCTTTAAGACGACACTCTGCGCCAATTTGAGCTGCGATTTCTGTTAAAGTAAACGCTATAAACCGCTTCATTAATGAGAAGGCCCAACGGATTTAGCCATCAATGCAACCACCTGACTCGTTACATCATAATCAGCCTTGTAGAAAGGAACAGTCTGATCCGTCATCACCATATCATAATGACCCGACTTCGCAACTTGACCAATTGCAGTCACTAAAGCAGCTTGAAAGGCAGCGGCTGCAGCTTGCTGTTTGGTTGACTCTGTATCCTTCAATGCACTCACATTTTGCTGAAATTGCTGTTGTTGCCCGGACAAAGTTTGCTCCTGAGCAGTCCGCGCTTTTGCAGTCATCGTCGGTGCATTGCGATTAAAGCTTGCCATTGCAGCACTCAAGCTGCTTTGCTCATCTTTAAGCTTATTAATTTGTGGGGCCAGTTGATCTTTAATCGTCTGAACCGTTGCCTGACCTTGTGGCGCCTGCACAAATACATTTTGCATATTGACCACACCAATACTGAGATTGGCCATCGCACTGATCCCTACACTCAACAAACCGACCGCAATCGCTGTTTTGACTAATTTCATTCCACTCTCCTTTTTTCAGTTTTAAAAGAACGTCCCTAGCGTAAAATCAAAGAACTTCGTATCAGCCCCAGGCAGATTATTCAAGGTCTGAGCAATATCAATCCCGACTGCACCCAAAGGTGAGACCCACTCTACGGCTTCCCCGACAGTATAGCCTAAATTTCCAAAATTAGGATAGCGAGGATCGGTAGTGGGATTCCAGACCGAAGAACGAGTGCTATAGGTATTATACACATTTCCACTGTCTAAAAAAGACACCAGCTTTAAATTTTGATTATCCGACATAAACGGCATGGGATACAAAACCTCGATGGTTGAATTGAGCATTAAATTTCCACCTAGAGCCTGCCCTTCTTCAGTCGCGCCATCGGTACAATCGTTGCCATTCGTGCACTCCAGCGTATCCTGAGGACCCATTGTTCCTGCTTGATAACCCCGCACACTGCCCCAACCCCCTGCGTAGAAATTACGGAAAAACGGCAATTCCGCCTGACCATCATAACCATTTCCAAAAGAAGCACCGCCGGATAAAGCCAGCGTAAAATACTGATTCAAACCAAAATACCACTGCATATTTCCCGTCAACGTATAATACGTTAAATCACTTCCTGGAACGGCAATATTCGCACCAATGCTCCCCGCCTCACCCTGCGTTGGAAAATAAGCACTATTCGTTGAATCCCGCGACAATCCAAAATTAATAGAATAGGTATTATAAGCGGTTCCATACGCAGTCGAAAAATTATTGACCGTCTGAGACTGCCATCCATTTCCAGGCTGCTGCAAAGTCGTGTGATCAAACCCACCGCCGAAATTAAATGCATTCCAAGTACTGATAGGGATCGAATACCCTAAAGTAGCTCCATAGGAATTGGTTGAGAAATCGACCAGCCCCTCATCGCCTGCATTGACTTTGGTAAAATAAACACTTTCAGTCTGTGAGATTCCAGAATCCGTAAAAAAAGGCTGCGTATAACTCATATTCACACTTTGATACGGTTTAGAAACCTGAGCATTAATCCCAAAAATATTTCCTGTTCCAAACACATTATTGACGTTAAATCCGCCTTGCAAAATCACGCCATACAGCCCCGAATAGCCGAGCGCAGCACTCACGGTATTGGCGCTTTGTTCCTGCAAGGCATAATTGACATTGACCTGATCTGAACTATTTTGCACCGGTTTCACCGTTTGGGTCACTTGTTTCATATAAGGCAGACGCTGCAAGGCCACGGTTGAATTATCAATATTGGTTTTGGAATACGTACTTCCTTCCACAAACTTCATTCTTTGACGCAAGGTCTTCGTATTGGTTACGGTATTGCCCGAAAATTCAACTTGATTGATGTAAACTTTTTGGCCGGGGGTCACATAAAAGGTGATAAAAACACTCTTATTTTCTTTATCAATGGTCGGAACAGGATTCACATTCGCAAACGCATATCCTTTATTGCCCAATGCATTGATCATAGCCTGTTGAGCCGCTGAAATTTGCGCTTTGGAATACGTTTTTCCAGCTTCAATTTTGACCATTTTTTCAAGGGTCGCCTCTGGCAAAATCAAATTACCTTTCAAATTAAATCCAGCAAAACTATACTTTGCTCCTTCTGACACACTAATGGTAATAAAGGCTTTAGTATGCGTGCTATCGAGAGAAGCCTCTGCCGCGGTGACATGAAAATCCACATAACCATGATTTTCATAAAAATCAGACAAATCCTGCAATGACTTTCCTAGTTTTTGCTGATTATAGACATCCGACTTAGTAAAAAATGCAACAATCCCCGTCGTACTAATCTCTAATTTTTTGGTCAATTCTCGGCTTGAAAAATCATGATTTCCGATCAATAAAATACTTTGAATTTCCGTATCCAAGCCCTCAGAAATATCAATGGTCACATCCACACGATTATTGCTGACCGGTTTGACATCGACATTTGCCTGCACCGCAAATTTACCCTGACTATTATATTCCTGAAGCAAGGATTGCTGAATTTGATTAACCAAGGTTTGATTAAACATATTTCCCACTTGCAAACCCACATTATTTAAAACGGTCGTTAAATCCGCTGTTTTAATCAACTCATTGCCTTTGATATCAATTTTTGCAATCGTAGGCAACTCTTCAACTTGAATCACAAGATTCCCATGATGATTGATCAACTGAATATTTTTAAAATAACCCGTCTTGTATAAATCCGCGATGACTTGATTGGACAAGTCTGGCGTTAAATGATCTCCAACTTTCAAAGGCTGATCAGCAGAAACCGTTGCCTCAGGAATGCGAGACAACCCTTGAAACTGAATACTCTGAACAACAAAACCCTCAGAAAATAAAGGCGTCAACGCCAACATGAGAACAAGAATCTTTTTACGCCAAATCATCTAAACAACACTATCCAAAATTGAAAACACAACATTTTAGCTTAAATCAAATGAAAAAGCGAAAGGTGCACTCAGCGAAAAATGTCAATGCCGAATTTCTTTTTGAATACGCAAAAGAGTACTTAACGGTAGGTGAGTAGACTCAGTTACAAAATCAACACTTCATATCCCGCAAAACTACGGACATTCAAAACAGCTTGAGCAAAAATAAGATACTGCCCCTTAATCCCCAACAATTCATCTTCAATTAAAATGTTGCGATCCAGATGATAAGAGGCGATTTTAGTTGGATAGGTCAAAACCGGAAAATCCAAATCAATTACAGGAGCATTCAGCTCCGTACAGATGATCTGATGCTGCTGCACTAATTTTTCAAGCTGCGGCGCAATGAGATTTTTGATCTCCACCGCTTCTTTTTTGAGATCCAGTAATTGAGGCACGCCTTGCAACATCTTACGCCAATTGGTTTTATCACTGAGATACTGCGCCAGCAAAATTTCAATCAGACCGGAATGATAACGCGAGCTGACTTCAAACAAAGGCAAGGCCTGCACCGCACCCTGATCGATAAAACGACTGGGAATATTTTCTTTCCGCGTAATCCCCACTTTAAGCCCTGACGCATTCGCAAGATAAACAATATGCGATTGCATGCAATGCTTCTGGCCCCATTCAGGCTCACGACAGGTCCCCAGATGAAAATGGCAGCGCTCTGGCCTGACAATGCATAAATCACAAGCCGCCTTACTGATGACACAGGGATAACAGTGCCCTTGCTGAAAGGTTTTATTGATCACGCGAGCACAGCTTACGCACTGCTTTTTTCCGGTGACCTGCAGACTCAAACGCTTTCCCAAATACGTATTTAAAATCAAAGGCTCATCTAAATTCAATTGATAACGCACCTGACCTGATTCAAGCACTCCATGCATTTTATGCAAAAATCCAGAAGCTTCCATCAACGCTCCAACACCATCATAGTCAAGCGATTAATCGAGACCAAATAACCCGACTCATGATGAATTTCAATCGCCCAAACATGCGTCCGCTTGCCAATATGAATCGCTTTGGCCGTACCCATCACAAAGCCGTCTTTCGCCTGGCGAATATGATTCGTGTTAATCTCCAAGCCCACACAGTAATGCGTTTTTAAATCGACGCAATAATTGGCAGCAACCGAGCCCACCGTTTCAGCCAAAACACAGGACGCCCCGCCATGCATAATCCCAATGGGCTGCAAAGTACGATGATCGACAGGCATGCGGGCCTTCAAAAAATCATCGCCCCGCTCAGTAAACGCAATACCTAGATGGTCTGATAAGGTATTTTTACCCCGCAGATCGAGATCTTCCAAGCTAAAAGGGGTCTGCCATATTGCCATGATCATGCCTCCAGAGGATTCTTTTTATCCGCGTTGATTTGATAAAGCTGACGCGCTTTTTTCACTTCTTCCAGACTCATCACCCCGTCATCAAACAAAGCTTTGATGGCATGATACGCAATATGATTGGCATCCACTTCAAAGTGCTCACGCAATTTGGGGCGCGTATCACTGCGTCCAAAGCCATCGGTCCCTAAACACACATAACGACGCGGCATAAATTCACGCAATTGCTCGGTATAAAGCTTAACATAATCGGTTGCGGCAATGATCGGCCCATGACCTGATTTGAAGGCCTCTGTTACAAAAGCGGTTTTTGCTTTTTTCTCAGGATTCAAATCATTGAAACGTTTCGCATCCATTGCATCTCGATACAGTTCATTACAACTGGTTGCACTCCAGATATCGCTGGTGACCTTAAAGTCTTTTAAAAGCAGTTCAGCCGCCGCTTCCGCTTCACGCAAGATCGTGCCTGACCCCATTAAGCTGACTTGTTTTTTTGCATCTGGATTGGCTGATTTTTTTAAACAATACAAGCCTTTAATAATGCCTTGCTCAACGCCTTTTGGCATGGGATGATGCGGATAATTTTCGTTCATCATGGTAATGTAATAATACTCATCATGAGATTCCGCATACATTCGCGTCAAGCCATGCCAAATAATGACAGCAAGCTCATACGCATAGGTCGGATCATAACTCTTGCAATTTGGAACCAAGCCAGCTTGAATATGTGAATGACCATCTTCATGCTGCAAGCCCTCGCCATTCAAACTCGTACGACCGGCTGTGGCGCCCAGCAAAAAGCCCTTGGCCCGCATATCCCCTGCCAACCACGCAAAATCACCAATACGCTGAAATCCAAACATCGAATAATAAATATAAAACGGAATCATCGGAAGATCATGCACACTATAACTTGTTGCCGCAGCAATCCAGGAAGAAATCGCACCACCTTCATTCAGGCCTTCCTGCAAAATTTGCCCATCTGTTGCTTCTTTGTAATACATCACCTGATCCCGATCTTCAGGCTCGTATTTTTGCCCTTCTGGATTGTAAATTCCCAATTGACGGAACAGCCCTTCCATCCCAAAGGTGCGTGATTCATCCGGTGTAATCGGCACAATAAATTTGCCAATATTCGGATCCTTACATAAAGCAGTTAAAATTTGGACATAGGCAGTTGTCGTCGACATTTCACGGCCTTCGCCGGTCCCAAGCAACAACCTCGCTGCAAAATCCTGATAGGCTGGAATTTTAAAAGGCGTGGTATTTTCATGACGCAGAGGCAAATACCCCCCTAAATCTTGACGCCGCGCCTGCAGATATTGCATCTCGGGTGTGGTCTCTGCGGGACGATGCAGCTTATAGGCTTCAACCTCTGTATCCGTCACTGGAATTTCAAAACGATCACGGAAGTATTTTAGCTCATCCACGGTGAGTTTCTTTTGATTATGCGCAATATTTTTGGATTCGCCTGCGGTACCCAAACCATAGCCTTTAATGGTTTTAGTGAGAATCACCGTGGGCTGACCCACATGCTCCGTTGCAGCCTTATAAGCGGCATAGACTTTAAGAGGATCATGCCCCCCCCGCTCCAAATTCTGCAGTTGAGCATCGCTTAAATCTGCAACCAATGCTTTCAATTCAGGCGTATTAAAAAGGTGCTCACGCATATACGCGCCGCCTCGTGCTTGATAAGTCTGGAAGTCCCCATCACAGGCGTCGGTTAAGCGTTGCAACAAAAACCCCTGCTCATCTTTGGCAAAAAGAGGCTCCCAATTGCTCCCCCAGACCACTTTAATCACATTCCAGCCTGCACCTTTAAAAGTCGATTCGAGTTCCTGCATAATTTTGCCATTGCCATTGACCAAGCCATCCAGACGCTGCAAATTACAATTGACTACAAAAATAAGATTATCTAATTTTTCACGGCCTGCACGCGTTAATCCACCCGTTGATTCAGGCTCATCCATCTCGCCATCGCCACAAAAAGCCCAGACTTTACGCGCTGCTGTATCGGCCAAATGACGGGCATGCAGATACTTCATGAAGCGGGCCTCATAAATCGCTAACATGGGCCCCAAACCCATAGAAACCGTTGGAAACTGCCAGTAATCAGGCATCAACCAAGGATGAGGATAAGAAGAAACACCTTTTCCATCCACTTCACGCCGAAAGTTTTTCAGCTGATCAACCGACAATCGCCCTTCCAAAAAAGATCGCGCATAGATACCAGGAGACGCATGCCCCTGCACTAAAATCAGATCGCCTCCATGCTGTGCTGTTTTCGCATGAAAAAAATGATCAAAGCCAATCTGATACAAAGTAGAGCTCGACGCAAAGGTACTGATATGACCACCGAGCGTGCTATCCTCATGATTCGCACCTGCTACAATCAAAGCGGCATTCCAGCGAATCAGAGACTCAAGCTTGCCCTCTAAGATTAAATCTCCTGGATATGCAGGCTGAGCACTCGTCGGAATCGTATTTTGATACGCGGTATGTAAAGTCTGATAAGCGGAGCCCATTCCCAAACTTCCTGCTTTTTGATTCAGCTGCGAAAGTAAAAACAAAGCCCGCTCAGCCCCTTCCTCTTCTAATACTGATTCGAGAGAGTCCAGCCATTCCTGGGTTTCAATGGGATCGATATCTTGACTCATGATTTATCCTTGTTCGCTTTATGTTTAGAGAATATTGTACTATAATCTCCCCACAATAGAAAACAGGTTTAGAAGCAATGATGAAAAAGCCCATGACCACACAAGGCCATGCCCAACTCGTATCCGAGCTCGCTCATTTAAAATCAACAGCTCGCCCCCAAGTCATTGCTGCCATCAGCGAGGCCCGGGCTCATGGCGACTTAAAAGAAAATGCAGAATACCATGCAGCCAAGGAGCAACAAGGTTTTATTGAGTTTCGCATTAAAGAACTGGAAAACAAACTCTCCGTCGCACAGATCATTGATATCAAAACCCTTCCCAAAAATGGCAAAGTGCTCTTTGGTACGACTGTAGAACTCCTGAATGTCGATACGGATCAAGCTGTAAAATACCAAATTGTCTGTGAAGATGAAGCAAATTTCAAACAAGCAAAAATCTCAGTCGCCTCTCCTCTAGCCCGTGCACTGATTGGTAAAGAAATCGGCGAAGTCATGATTGTTAAAACCCCTGGTGGAGACGTTGAGTATGAAATTTTGGATGTCCTGCACATTTAGTTTAAGTTTCAGTTTATTATTGGCAGGCTGTTCATCAACGCCAACTTTATTTACAGCCTATCCCAATAAAATGGCCACCAATTTACATGACCTTAAACAGGGTGATTATCCGCCTGCTATTCAAGCTTTAACGGGGGAACAAACGAATCATGACTATGAACTCTACGCTGCAGAATTAGGCCGCGTACAACAATTAGCTGGCGATACGACTCAAAGTAGCGCCACTTTTTTACCCTTGATGCAAAAAGTGGAGTCGGATCAATTACAGGCCAAAATTCGTGGTAGCGCGATACTTGCTGATTCCGCTTCTCTCATGACCAATGACAACGCCATTCCTTACCAACTTAATGGCTTTGAAATTGTTTTACTTTATCAATTTCAAGCCCTTAATTTTATAGCGGATCATGACTTAACTCATGCGCTGGTGACTTTACGCAAAGCGAATATCGCCCAAAATACATTAAGCACTGAATATCAAAGTGAAATCGCTGCTGCAGATGCAAAAATCAAAACAAACCAGCTCAATCCAGACTTCACAACAGGCCTACAAAAACAAATGGCAGATACGCTGACCGCCAGCGCAGAAGTCAAAAGTTCGTTTTTAAATGCCATGACTTATTATTTATTTGCACTGTCCTCAGAGGCAAATGGTAATCTCAATGATGCAGTCGTCGCACTCAAACAGGCTATCAGTATCACCCCAAGCAACACCTATCTACAAAGTGCGCTTTTAGAGGCTCTGCAAGCGCAAGGGGCTGATCCAAGCATCATCAATAATTATTTAAAAGCATTTAATCTAAAAGCACCGCCTCAAATCTCCGCACAAAGCGGCCATCTCGTGATTTGGTATGATCAGCACTTTATCCCCCCACTCAAAAGTTTTAATGTCTCTTTGTACTTACCTGCCCTCAATCAAAGTGCAAGCTTCGCCTTTCCCATTTATAAAAAAGTCAGCACAGCTCCCATTGCCTTGCAAATCAGCCTTCAAGCTCCAGGCACCGCCCCCGCTGAAAATCTTCCATCGACAGAGGTGATTACCAATGTTTACGGTCTCGCGGCCAAACAATTACAAGAAGAATATCCCCTTATTTTTCTACGCCAGGCCCTCCGCGTCACCCTACAAGCAGGCGTTGTCGCCTCCAATCAAAACAGCAGCCAAAGCAATCAACTTTTTGCTGATCTCACCGCAGCCGCAATGAATTTCATGTCTTCTTTTGCTGACTTACGTTCCTGGCTAAGCCTTCCTGATAATACACAGATTGGCAGTTATGCACTGGCCCCACAGACTTATACGGTGCAACTGAAAGAGAATAATAAAAAAATAAGCTTGCAAGTTCCCATCCAAACAGGTCAAACCACTTTAATCTGGGTCACGCAATACGGCACACAATTCAATGCTAAAATCTTGAACCTTGACCAGACCTCCTCCTAATATTCAAGAATAGCACGCCTTGACACTAAAGCATTGTACTCTTAAAATAAAAATTGATCTTTAAAATACCTAATTTTATTCAGGAGTTAATATGCCACACCCCCTTAAAATCATCGGAATTTCCGGAAGTCTCAGAAAAACATCTTACAATACCGCTTTGTTAAAAGCCGCCGCGGCTTTAATGCCCACGGGGATTGAATTTGAAATCGCAGAAATAGGGGAGATTCCTTTATATAATGGAGATCTGGAGCTCAATCACTTTCCTGAGTCTGTTCAGATTTTACGTGAAAAAATACGCGCCTCCAATGGCCTTTTAATTGCAACGCCTGAATATAATTACTCAATGTCAGGCGTCCTTAAAAATACAATTGATTGGCTGTCACGCCCTTCAACAGATCCTGTTTTATTTGACAAGCCTCTTGCAATCATCGGCGCATCCATGGGGATGATGGGGAGTGCACGGGCACAATATCACTTGCGACAATCTGCTGTATTTTTGAATATGCATGTTTTAAATAAACCTGAACTTTTTGTGAATGCCGTTCACACTAAATTCAACGAGCAATTAGAATTGACGGATCTCCCAACGCAGGATGTTTTAAAACAAGTTTTGGAATCATTTCAAAAATGGATCAAGCAACTGGAAGGAAAATAAATAAAAAAGGACACGCCATGAAAAAAGAAAGATCTTACCTACGTGGATTTCGCAATTATCATGAAACAGAGGCCTTACCTGGCGCACTCCCCCGCGAACAAAACTCTCCACAAAAATTGCCTTATGGACTGTATGCCGAACAAGTCAGTGGCAGTGCCTTTACGAGCCCTCGCGCATCCACCCTCAAAAGCTGGCTATACCGCATGCGACCCGCAGTGCTGCACAGTGGGGAAGACGAACTCTGCGAAACCCTTTTACAAAGCAAAACCATTTTAACCCCCCCCACTCAATTTCGATGGAACCCGCAGCCTTATCAAACAGGACAGTACTCTCTTTTAGAAGGCGCCATCAAATATATGAGCAATGGTACGGCAGGCCAAGATGGCTGTGCGATTTATCTTTATACTGCAACGCGGTCGATGAAAGATGAGTTTTTTGTTAACCACGATGGGGAGATGCTCTTTATCCCACAAGAAGGTACACTTTTATTTAAAACGGAGCTGGGTGAACTTGAAATAAAACCAGGTGAAATTGTCGTGATTCCCTGCGGCATTATTTTTCAAGTGATTCTTTTAGAACCACGCTCTCGCGGCTATTTTACTGAAAATTACGGACAGCCATTTAAACTCTTGGATCGCGGTGTCATCGGCGCCAATGGAACCACCGAAGAGCGTGATTTTTTGGTACCCGTTGCCGCATTTGAAGAGCGCAGTGGTGACTTTACACTGTTCAAAAAATTTGGCAACCATATCTGGAAACATGGCATTCAGCATTCCCCCTTAGATATCGTGGCATGGCATGGCTCGTACTATCCTTACAAATATGACCTGCGCTTATTTAAACCCATGTTTACCGCTTCGGTCGATCATCCAGACCCTTCCATTTTTGTGGTATTAAGCGCTCCCAGCTGCTTGCCGGGGACCTCTAATTTGGACTTTGTTATTTTCCCCGAACGTTGGATGGTTGCCGAACATACTTTTCGCCCCCCCTATTATCATCGCAATATTATGAGTGAATTTATGGGAAATATCGAAGGCACTTATGATGCCAAGGCGGATGATTTTGCGCCAGGCAGTGCAAGTTTGCATAATTGCATGGCAGGACATGGCCCAGATCAGGAAACCTATGATCATGCAGTCAAGGAAATCTTAACACCTAAACATTATGTCCATAATCTCGCCTTTATGCTGGAGTCCAATAAAGTCTTTCAATTGACAGAAGCCGCCTATGAAAGTCCGCTTAGACAAAAAACCTATCAAGCCTGCTGGAAGGGCCTAAAGTTCAATTTCAATAAATAAAACAAGGAGTGCATCATGAAATTAGCATCATTAAAAAGTGGCAGAGATGGCCAGTTAGTAGTGGTCAGCCGTGACTTAAAAAAAGCAGTGGTTGCAACGGGTATTGCACACACTCTTCAGCATGCATTAGATCATTGGAATAAAACAGAGCCACAATTACAAGCGCTGTACGCTCAGCTCAATCAAGGACAATGTGCAGATCTCTTTGATTTTGATGAAACTCAATGTGCCTCACCTTTGCCGAGGACGTTTCATTGGGTTGATGGCAGCGCCTATGTCACCCATGTTGAGCTCGTCCGCCAGGCACGCGGTGACACCCTACCTGAAAATTTTTGGCATGACCCCCTCGTTTATCAAGGGGGAGGCGATACACTGATTGGACCACGTGATGATATTCAAGTCATTGATCCTGATTGGGGAATTGATCTGGAAGCCGAAGTCGCTATTATTACCGATGATGTGCCAATGGGAACGACCCCCGAGCAAGCCAGAAAACATATCAAACTCATCTTACTCGTTAATGATGTGACCTTACGCAATCTGACCGCCAATGAATTAAAAAAAGGCTTTGGCTTTTATCAAAGCAAACCCAGCAGCGCCTTCTCCCCTGTCGCAGTGACCCCAGATGAACTCGGCACTGCCTGGGATGGCGCGCGCGTCCATTTACCGCTTCATGCTTATGTCAACGAAAAATTATTAGGCCAACCGAATGCAGGTGAAGATATGGTGTTTGACTTCCCCACTTTATTGGCGCATGTTGCAAAAACACGGAATATGTGTGCAGGCGCCATTTTAGGCTCAGGCACCATCTCCAATAAAGATAAAGTAAAAATGGGTTCCTGTTGCTTGGTTGAAGTCAGAATGCTTGAAACCATAGAATTTGGTGAACCCAAAACACCTTATCTCAAGTATGGCGATACCATTCGAATTGAAATGCTCAATGCGAAGGGTGAATCCATATTTGGCAGCATTGCACAAACCGTTCGGCCTTATGTATAAGCTCTATCATTATTTCCGTTCATCATCCAGTTATCGGGTGAGAATTGCACTCAATCTTAAAAAATTGCCCTGCCAATTTCATCCGATTGACTTACGGGTGGGCGAACAGCTCACCCCTGAATATGAACGAATCAACCAGCAGCATATTGTCCCGACATTAATCACACCAGCAGGTGTCGCATTAAATCAGTCTCTCGCCATCATCGAATATTTAGAAGAGCGCTATCCTACCCCTGCATTATTACCCATTCAGCCTGAATTACGCGCACAAATTCGTGCGTTTGCATGTGCACTCGCTTGCGAAATTCACCCGATCAATAATTTACGCGTTTTAAATTATTTGAAAAAAACGCTGCATCAATCAGAGCCTGCAGTGAATGCCTGGTATCAACATTGGGTGAACCTCACGTTAATACCTTTGGAAAAAATCAGCCGCCTGACCTCAGGGCACTATACTTTTGGTGATTCAGTGAGTTTAGCGGATATCGTACTCATCCCACAAATCTATAATGCACGTCGTTATCAGGTAGACATGACCCCCTTCCCTACTTTAAATCGAATTGAGCAAAATTGTTTAATGCTAGACTCCTTTCAAAAGGCCCATCCTGATCGTTTTGCTTAAATTTTTAATACAGGCCAATCAAAATAACTGTTTGCTTAGCATTAAGATCCATTTTTAAAAGTGGCGCAAAATCACGATCGACCATATGCTCCAAAATATATTTGGATAAAATAGGCGCAACCTGAGACCGAATCACTAGATCTAAATTACGCGCGCCCATTTCCGTTTCCTGACATTGTGCCCCCAGCCATTTTAAAAGTTTTTCGCCAAATTTCAATTCGATTTGATATTGATCCAAAACACGCTTCTGTAAGCTTGCCAATTTAAGCGTAATGATTTCCAATAAAATGGCTTCCGTCAAAACAAAATACGGCACAATGCTCATCCGGACCAATAGCGAAGGCTTAAACCATCCACTCAAAATCGGTCGAATACAAGGAAGCACTTCTGAAATAGCAATGTCTGGATTGACACTGGTCAATGCAGAGATTTCCTGAGAAGCCAAATTACTGGTCAAAAAAATAACAGAATTACTAAAATCAACTTCACGCCCCTCACTGTCCGTCAAGACGCCTTTATCAAACACTTGATAAAATAAGTTCAACACATCCGGATGTGCTTTTTCGACTTCATCGAGCAATACAACGGAATAAGGTCGCTTACGGACAGCCTCGGTCAGCATTCCGCCTTCGCCATACCCAACATATCCTGGAGGAGAGCCAATCAAGCGACTGACAGTATGCTTCTCCTGAAACTCACTCATATTGACTGTAATCAAACTTGATTCCCCACCAAACAACGTATCCGCAACAGTCAGGGCAGTCTCTGTTTTACCCACACCACTGGGCCCCACTAATAAAAAGACACCCAAGGGCTGATACGGATCTTTTAATCCCGCCTTCGCCAGCTTGAGTTGTTCAGCAATCCAATGAACGCCCTCAGACTGACCCTTAATTTTTTTGTGAAGCTGGTCCTCCAAAGCCAATAAAATTTCAGCTTCATCCCGCAATAGTTTGCCCAAGGGAATCTGTGTCCAGTCCGCAACAATTTGCGCGATTACATCGGGATCTACCTCATAAAAAATCAATGGATTTTTACCTCGCAACTCCGATAACTTTTTATAAAGAGACTCCCGCTTACGATGTAGCTTCACCAGCATTTTGCTTTGCGTGGGCGCATCATCAATCGCTTGTCGCAATAGAATAAGTGCCTGAATTAATTTCAGTTCTTTTTGCCATTGCTGATTAAATTTTTTTAAAGAGTCAGCTGCTGAACTCACTGCAATCGCCACTTTGGCAAGTTGCACACGATCGATTTTCACGCCTTGACTGAGATCCTTTAACAGGCCAGATTCTTCCGTTTGAAGGGCAAAAATCTGCTCCTCCAAACGGACTACATCACGCGGCTTGGCTTTGAGATTGACTCTCACCCGCGCACAGGCTGTATCCAATAAGTCAATCGCTTTATCGGGCTGCTGACGATCCGGCAAATACTTCGTAGACAACTGCGCGCAAGCTTGAATCGCATCATCTCGCACCATCACTTGATGATTATTTTCAAAGACCGTCCTCAGGCCGCGTAAAATAGTAATCGTCTCGCTTAAACTGGGCTCTCCCACTTTCACCTGCTGAAAACGTCGCGTCAGAGCAGCATCTTTCTCGATATACTTTTTATATTCACTCCAAGTGGTTGCTGCAATCAAGCGAATCTTTCCTCGGGCGAGCGCTGGCTTTAATAAATTAGCCGCATCATGCCCTTGACTCCCCCCACTTCCAATCAACAAATGCGCTTCATCAATAAATAAAATAATAGGCTCAGGGGACACCTCTACTTCTTTCAAAATACTTTTTAAACGTTGTTCAAACTCCCCCTTCATGCCGGCTCCGGCTTCAAGCAAACCCAAGTCTAAACTGATCAGCCGCGCTTTGGCAATGTCATCGGGCACCTGACCTGCAATCATTTTCAAGGCTAAGCCTTCAACCAAAGCGGTCTTTCCCACCCCCGCCTCTCCGACTAAAATTGGATTATTTTTACGTCGACGAGAAAGAATATCAATCATCTGACGGATTTCACTCTCACGTCCCAAAACAGGATCCAGCTTGCCATTTCGCGCTGCCATGGTCAAATCCTCCCCAAAACGAGCAAGGCTTGAATCTGTATTCAGAGATACGTCTGCCTGACTTATCTTTTCAAGGGATGATTCAGTCAGGATATCAAAGCGTTTAAGCAGATCATTTCCTGAAATTTCACTCAGCTCTGAGGGGGTAACTTGTAAAGCGCTACGCTGCAATAACGCCAATAAAACAGCTCCACTTCTTAATTTATCTGAACCAAAATGCACAGAATGAATCAACCAAGCATCTTGAATCAATTCCAATAGATGCGTTGAAAAAAAAGGGCGCTGCCCAGATATTTTGGCTAAATCAGTCAACTCTTTTTGTACTGCATGCTTAAATTTTGACAAATCAATATTCGATCCACTTAAAAGCAAGCTAAAATCTGAATGGGAATTTTGCAATAACTTATCCAGCCAATGTGCGGGCACAACCTCTGAATGCTCACTTTGAATACACAAACCAATCGCACCCTCCAATGCATTTGTACAGAATGGATTGAGTTTTTTGACTAAAGATTTAACGTCTACTTTTAACATACACCCTCTTAAATTGACTTATATAAAAACAGATTATATATAATTCTAAATAAGATACAAGCTTTTTCTTGACCCGCAAAATCCAGTGTGATACCATAATATTACGTTACTACAAATAAGCGCATCATAAAAAAACTCCAATTTCACGCAGAAGGCTTATTTGAAGCCATTTCACGGATCAAAAACACTGAAGAAGCCCGGCAGTTTTTTGAAGACCTCTGCACTCCAGCGGAAATTGAAGCCATGAACGACCGCTGGCGCGTCATCCCCCTCATTCAAAAAAATATTCCCTACCGTCAAATTCATGAGGAGACGGGGGTCAGCGTTACGACTATCGGTCGCGTTGCGCGCTGCTTGCATCTGGGCACCGGCGGCTACGCATTAATTTACAACAGAACCCAATAGGATTTTTTAAAATGCAAACCCCTTCCAAACAACAACGGACTCTTGGATTATTTAAACTGATCATGATCACGGTCATTTCGGTCGACAGTATCCGAAACATCCCCATTGCTGCACAATATGGTCTTTCGCTTGTCACTTTTTATGTGATTGCAGGCGCTACTTTTTTTTTACCGCTGATTCTCATCACCTCTCGTTTTGCCAGCGAATATCCCAACACAGGAGGATCCTATCTATGGATCGAAGCGGCATTTGGCAAAAAAATTGGCTTTGCTTCTATTTGGCTGCAATGGGTCTATCAATTAATTTGGTATCCAACTATTTTCGCTTTTATTGCCAGCACCTTGGCAAGCCTGATTCACCCTGCCTGGGAAACCAATGTTGGATTTATTCTCGCCCTCTCGCTCATTGGATTTTGGAGCATGACTCTGATCAGCACTCGAGGGATTGAAGCGACCAGTTGGATGAGTGGTGTCGGCGCCATTGTCGGAACCCTCACCCCCATGGCTGCGATTATTCTTCTCGCCATTTTTTGGCTAAAAGCGGGCCACATTTCCGCTGTACCCTACAAAGCAACTGGCCTCATCCCCAACTCCCAAGACTTACAGAATTTTGGTTTTTTTGCCAATATCTTATTTAGCCTCATGGGCCTGGAAGTGGCAGCTATGCACGCTGGAAACGTCAAAATGCCTGAAAAAACCTATCGCCGGGCGATGTGCACTGCAGGGGTGATTATTTTGGGATCCATGATTTTTAGCTCGCTTGCACTTTGCACTGTTCTACCTCCCGCGCAAATTGGCTTGATCAATGGCTTAATGACCGCCTTCAAGGCTTTTTTAGATCAAGATCACGCTGGATTCCTGCTGCCTTGGATTGGCGCTGCGGTGATTTTAGGCGGACTGGGCACTGCTTGCTCCTGGATTTTAGGCCTAGCGCGCGGCTTGCAAGTCGCTTGTCAGGCCTCGAATATACTCCCGATATTGCACACACTCAATCGCAAAGAAATGCCCTATCGCATCTTGATTCTGCAAGGCATCCTCTACTCGCTATTAATCAGCCTGTTTTTAGTCTTCCCCAATATTAATAATGCGTATTGGTTACTATCGGCCCTGACTTCGCAATTTGCCTTGCTCTACTATGCGCTTTTATTCTGTGCAGCCATTAAACTCGCAGGCGGAAAAAGAAAGCTGGGCACAGGGGGTCTGCTATCTATCTTCGCAATACTCACGAGTATCATTGGATTTGGAGTCGGCTTTATTCCGCCAAGCAATATCGACGCAGGCGGAATCATGAAATATGAGCTTTTGATCTGTAGCGGCCTGGTCGTCTTTTGTCTGCCGCTGATTTATTTCTTTAAACAGAAACAGGTCGCATCTGTGGAAATAAAATGACATCTCTAATCGAAGGGGAATCCGTCAAAAACATCACCAAACGGTCAATGCCAATCCCTTCTCCCGCAGTAGGCGGCATGCCGTATTCTAAAGCTTCGACGTAATCCGCGTCGTAAAACATAGCCTCCTCGTCCCCGGCTTCTTTCGCATCCAGCTGGGCTTTAAAGCGCTCGGCTTGATCCTCCGCATCATTTAGTTCTGAAAACCCATTGGCTAACTCACGTCCGCCGATAAAAAACTCAAACCGATCCGTCACAAAAGGATTGGCATCATTTCGTCTGGCCAAAGGCGAGACCTCAGTGGGATACTCCGTAATAAAAGTAGGGTCAATCAATTGATGCTCCGCCACCTCTTCAAAAATCTCGATCTGCACCTTGCCTAAACCCGCACCTTTGGTAGGCGTAATGCCTAATTTTTTGGCCAAGGCTTGGGCTTTTTCCAAATCCTGCAAATCAGTCAAGCTTGCCTCGGGGCAATATTTTAAAATCGCCTCTAAAACCGTGATTTTAGCAAAGGATTGACTCAAATCAAAAGCACGCCCTTGATACATGACGGTGGTGGTTCCCAACACTTTTTGAGCCAGGTACGGCAACAAGGCTTCAGTCAATGCAATCAAATCCTGATAAGTGGCATAAGCCTGATAAAACTCAATCATCGTAAATTCTGGATTATGGCGCGTTGACAGGCCTTCATTACGGAAACTGCGATTGATTTCAAAGACACGCTCCATTCCACCGACAATCAGCCGCTTCAAATAGAGCTCCGGAGAAATCCGTAAAAACATCGGCAAATCGAGCGCATTATGAAAGGTCTCGAAGGGTTTAGCGGCTGCACCCCCTGGAATTGCGTGCATCATGGGGGTTTCGACTTCCAGATAATCGCGTGCCCTTAAAAATTCACGGACGCCATCAATAATCTGGGTCCGCATTTCAAAAACCCGCCGCACGCCCTGATTCATCGTCAAATCAAGATAACGTTTGCGGTAGCGTTGCTCATGATCCGCCAGACCATGAAATTTATCAGGCAAAGGCCGCAGCGATTTCGTCAATAATTGGATCTGTGAAGCATGGACGGATAATTCACCGGTATTCGTTCGAAATACAAGGCCTTTCACGCCTACAATATCACCCAGATCCCAATGCTTAAAGGCTTCATAATTAGACAACTCATCCTGACGCAAATAAATTTGAATTCGCCCCGAACCATCCTGAATCGTAATAAAACTCGCTTTACCCATGACACGTTTCAACATGACGCGCCCGGCAAGGCTCACCTGCTGCGCTAATTCGAGCAAGCTTTCTTTAGTCTGCGTCGCAAATTCAACCTCAACCTCAGCTGCATGCTGCCCTGGCACAAAATCATTGGGAAAAGCAGATGCACACAAAGCCCGCAAGCTGGCTAATTTTTGGCGGCGCTCTAAAATCTGGCTGTTTTCATCTTCAATTAAATCCGTCATGTTCAATCTCTCTGCTCATAAAAAAGAGAATTGTATCACAAAAGCATTCTTCAAAAAACAATTAAAAATACTGCCGCCTCACGCCCTGCCCGGCTAAATTTTCATAACAACGCTGACAAATCCCCTGGGTTTCATCTGAGATTAAATTAGGCCTGACTTTAACATGGGGAGTATAATGCCAACACCGACTGCACTTATTATTTTCAGTCACATTCACAACAAGATTCTGCCCCGCTTGAAACTGCGAAGTAATCAAGAAATAGTGAAGCTCGCCTGAGTCACTGATTTTTTGAATCAATGGATGGTCAGCCGGCAATGCATAGGTCACTTCCGCTTCAAGATTACTGCCCAATGCTTTATTTTTGCGCATCTCATCTAAAACACGATTGACTTCTGTCCGCATATTTTTCAGCAAAGGCCAGCTTTGTTCCCAGGCAACCGCATCAATATTCAAGGTCTGTGATGGAGGCAAACAGCTTGTGAAAATAGTTTGATCTGAACTCGAGGCCCAGCCTTTCTGACGCATGACTTGCCAAACTTCATCCGCGGTAAAACTTAAAACAGGCGAGACCAAACGCACCAAGACATTTAAAATAGCCATGATAGCGGTTTGAGCGGAGCGACGATTCCAGTCATTTTCGGTATATAAGCGATCTTTCAAGACATCAAAATAAACATTACTCAGATCATCTTCGCAAAAAGTATGAATCATGGAGATAAAATCACGAACATTGTAGTCACTTAAGGGACTGAGCGCATCCGCTTTTTGCAGCATGAATTGATCGATCTCAATTAAATCCTGCGAGGGAACCACATCGGTCTGCGCAAAACCATCCAAGGCACCCAAGAGATAACGAAAGGTATTACGAATCTTGCGATACAAATCCGCACTTTGCTGAATAATCCCTTTGGAATACGCCATCTCGCCGGTAAAGTCCGTCATGGCCACCCATAAGCGAATAATATCTGCACCATATTCTTTGACGGCGTCTTGAATCGTCACGACATTCCCCACTGATTTGGACATCTTGCGCCCATGACCATCCACCAGAAAACCATGTGTTAAAATTTGCCGATAAGGTGCGCGACCGTTTGCCGCGATGGAGGCCAGCATAGACGTCTGAAACCAACCACGATGCTGATCAGAGCCCTCTAAATAGAGATCTGCCGGATAACTTAAATCCGCACGCTGCGCAAGCACGCACTGATTGGAGACGCCTGAATCAAACCAGACATCCAGCGTATCCGTTGCTTTATCATATTCAGCAAGATTGACTTCAAAATATTGATCTGGAGCAAACCAGGCTTCCAGGCCGTTTTTTTCAATCGCATCGGCGACTTTTTGCAGAATCTGCGCCGTATCGGGATGCAAGTCACCCGTTTGTTTATGCGTGAAAAAAGGAATCGGCACGCCCCAGGTCCGCTGGCGGGAGATACACCAATCCGGGCGATCCCGCAGCATCGATAAAAAGCGATTTTTGCCCTCAGGCGGCGTAAACTGAACCGCCTCCACTGCGGCTATTGCTTGAGGCAGCAAGCGCTCCATACTGACAAACCATTGAGGCGTTGCCCTGAAAATAAGCGGAGTTTTATGACGCCAGCAATGTGGAAAACTATGATTGATTTTTTCATGTTTCAATAAAGCACCCATTTCTTGCAATTTCGCAATCACAAAGGGATTGGCTTTGCTCACGTGAACCCCCTCAAAAAACGGAGTGCCTTTGATATAACATCCATTGGATCCAACAGGATTATAAACCTCAATGCCATATTTTTTAGACACTTGAAAATCATCCACCCCATGCGCAGGTGCCGTATGCACAAATCCCGTTCCCGCATCCGTGGTGACGTGATCACCTAAAATCATTGGCACCGTACGATTTTCAAAAGGATGTTGCAAAATTAAACCGGCGAGCTCACGCCCCGTGAAAGAAGCCAGAATTTCGATAGACTCCCCTGCAAATACAGACTCTATGCGATCTTTCGCGACCATAAATAACAGATCATTCAATCGGACTTGGACATAAATGATTTCTGGGCCGGCTGATACGGCCATATTGGCAGGTAAGGTCCAAGGTGTTGTTGTCCAAATCAAGACATTCCCTTTTTCGGAGGCAAATTTCACCGTGATGGAATCAGAAGTTTTATCCTGATATTCAACCTCTGCTTCCGCCAAAGACGAGGCGCAATCCAGACACCAGTGCACGGGTTTGTACCCTTTTTTGACATGACCATTTTGATAAATTTTGGCCAAGGTACGGATTTGCTCCGCCTCATAAACATGATCCATGGTGATATAGGGCTTTTCCCATTCGCCTAATCCGCCTAAACGCTTAAAATCTTCACGCTGGAGATCGATTTGTTCTGCAGCATATTCACGACATTTTTGACGAAATTCAGCCGCTGTTAATTTTTGGCCTGGCTTGCCCCATTTTTTTTCAACCACCAACTCAATGGGCAATCCATGACAATCCCAACCCGGAACATAAGGCGCACGTAAACCCAATAAAACCTTAGACTTCACAATAATATCTTTCAAAATTTTATTTGCGGCATGCCCCACATGTAAAGTCCCATTGGCATAGGGCGGACCATCATGCAAAATAAAAGTGTGTGATGCATCCGCACGCGCAGCCTGGACGGTGTGATATAAATCCTGCGCCTGCCAAGCCTTCAAAAAATCAGGCTCCCGCTTTGCAAGGTCAGCCTTCATCGGGAAATCCGTCTGGGGCAAGTGAAGGGCTTCTTTATAATCTTTCATGGCGCAGGGTTTCTTATTTCGAAAAGAATAGAGTATATCCAAAAAGGCGCATTTTGAGAAGCCGGACTCAGCCCATCAGACGATGATATTTAGCCAGCAGTTCCGCTTTTGATTCTTGAAATAAATCATTGAGATTAATGCACTCAACGGGACAGACTTCCTGACATTGCGGCACATCAAAATGACCAACGCATTCGGTACACTTATTGGGATCAATCACGTAGACGAGTTCGCCGGGTGAGATGGCGTCATTTGGGCATTCAGGTTCGCACACATCGCAGTTGATACACTGCTCGGTAATTTTAAGGGCCATGATCAATACGCTTCGCTTTTAAAAAAGCCTGCACCTCAGGCGGAATAAAGGCACTGGCATCGCCACCAAAACGAATGATTTCACGCACCAAGGTTGCAGAAATAAATAAAGTTTCTTCGGATGGGGTCATAAAAACGGTTTCAATCTGTGGAGACAGTTTTCGGTTCATTCCGGCTAATTGAAACTCATATTCAAAATCAGCAGCGGTCCGCAACCCCCGAATGACCACATCTGCCTTATTTTTTTGTGCAAAATCGACTAACAAGCCATCCAGAGGCAGGACTTGAATATGGGGGCGATGCCTAAAACTCTCTTTAACGAGATCAAGGCGCTCCTGAAAAGAAAATAAGGTTTTTTTATGATTCGAGAGCGCAACGGCCACAATCAAGTGATCGAATAAATGGGAAGCGCGCTGAATGAGATCAAAATGCCCCATTGTAATGGGGTCAAAGGTCCCAGGATAAACAGCCAGGGTCATTAAAATTTAAGCTAAAGTGCTAGAAAAATTCATCCGCCAGGTGCGGGATAAAAAATTGGTGGCATTAATCGCTTTATCTAAAAACTCTTTACTATGCACCACTTTGGACTGCAAAGCAGGTTGATTAAAACGAATATTATATTTACGTGCGATACGGCGAACATTGGAGACACCGCATTGCAGGATTTCAGCCACTTCTTTGGACGTCAGGCCTTCGTTTGCATACTTAGCTAAAAGCTCTGAAACGGAACAGTTAAATTCATCAATAATACGTTGTTCTACGGTTTGAATCGTCATCTTATACTCCTTGATTTGGGCTAAATGATGTTTTATTATCGAATCCATTATAGCCCTTTTTTAAGAAATGACAAGCCTTTAAAATAAATCAAGCTCTAATTTTGCAGCCTCGCTCATTCTGTCAGAATTCCACGGTGGATCAAAGACTAATACGACATCCACTTTTTTAACATTCGGAATCATCAACAATTTATTTTCTATATCTTGTGTTAAAACCGGCCCCATACCACAACCCGGCGCCGTCAAAGTCATCTGCACACCGATGTGAAACCCTCCTTTTTTTTGTTCAGTAATTTCCAATTCATAGATAAGCCCTAAATCCACAATATTAACGGGAATTTCTGGATCAAAACAAGTCCGCAATTGCTCCCAAACTAAATCTTCGCTGACCCCCTCAACATCCATCCCAATTTTTTCTGACGGAAGTAAAACAGGCTCTTTTCCAATCGCATCGGCATCTTTCCCTTCGATGCGCACCAGATTGCCATTCACATTGAGCGTAAAACTGCCCCCTAAAGACTGCGTGACTAAGACTTCTGTCCCTGGAATCAAGGTAACAGACTGACCGTAAGGGATCAGTGTCCCTTCGACATCACGCTTCACAATCGTTACATCTTCAATCTTCATACTGAAAAACTCTCTCCACAGCCACATTGCCCCGATTCATTTGGATTGATATAGACCAAACGATGTTGCAGGCCCTCCGTTTTAAAATCAATTTTCAAGCCTTTTAAATAGGCGGCACTCTGCTTTTCTAAATAAAAGAGTACATTGCAAGGATTGGGAACAGAGATATACGCCTCAGAATCAGGCGCTTCCTCGATTAAGCTTAAATCATAACTCAACCCCGAGCAGCCCGAACGCTTCACTTTCAAAGCAAGGGCCAATTTCTCAGTCGAGTGAAGTTGTTTTTGAAAATGCTGCGCGGCAGCCAAAGTGATCTCGATCATAGCTTACTCCGTTGAAACCGGTTCATGCTCATTCTTCAACAAGGCATGTAAGGTATGCCAGGCCAAAGTGGCACATTTGATTCGTGAAGGATATTCAGAAACGCCTTTCAAAATAACTAACTTTCCTAATAACGCATCCGCATCTGCATCCTCGTGTGGATTGATTAAAAAGGAATGGAAGTGTTCAAATAAAATTTCAGCTTCTGCCAGCGTTTTCCCTTTAATCGCTTGCGTCATAAGGGAAGCAGAGGCCATTGAAATCGCACACCCCTGCCCATCAAAACGCGATTCGACAATCATGCCCTGCTCGATTTTAAGATACAACATCAGCTCATCGCCACACAAAGGATTATGTCCGCGCAAGTGCTTGGCATCTGGAAGCATCCCAAAATTTCGGGGATGCCGGCCATGATCAACAATTACCTCATGATATAATTGATTTAGACTGCTCATTCAAATACCTTTTTGACCACATGAAGTGCATTAAATAGCAAGTCCAACTCAGAAAAAGTATTATAATACGTCATCGAAATTCGCGTGGTTGCAGGAACGCCTAAAGCCTGCAACGTGGGCATGGCACAATGATGACCGGCTCGAGCGGCAATGCCGCTTTGACTGATGATCGTGGCCACATCATGCGGATGAATTTTATCCATGACAAAAGAAACAATCGGTGCCTGTACATGTCCCCCTCCAATAATTGAAACCCCTGAAATCTCTTTTAATCCCTGCATTGCATATTCTAATAACTCCTGTTCGTAACGAATGATGGAATCGAAAGAAAACGCCTTAAAGTACTGCAAAGCGGTACCCAAGGCAATCACATCAGCAATATTAGGGGTCCCTGCCTCAAAACGCATCGGCGGCTCAGCATATTCACTGGCTTCCATGGTGACACGGGTAATCATGTCCCCCCCGCCTTGATAAGGGGGCATATCTGCCAATAACTCTTCCTTTGCATATAAGACGCCCACACCGGTTGGGCCATAAATTTTATGAGAAGAAAAAACCAGAAAATCGCAATTCATTTCCTGCACATTAATCGGCATGTGCATGACAGACTGACACGCATCAACCAGCACTTTTGCGCCACATTGATGAGCGAGATGAATGATCTCCCGAACTGGATTAATCGTTCCAACCGCATTAGAGACATGCGTAATACCCACTAATTTTGTTTTGCGAGATAGCAAATCGCGATAGGTGTTTAAATCCAAATCCCCATTCTCTAAAAGTGGAATCGTATGAATGACAAAGCCTTTTTCTTTCGCCAGCATCTGCCAGGGAACAATATTAGCATGATGCTCCAGACTGCTTAAAATAATCTCATCACCCGCCTTAAGATTCATTTTACCATAAGTCGCAGCAATCAGATTAATCGCCTCCGTTGCCCCCTTGGTAAAAACAATCTCATTTTTATTTCTGGCATGAATAAACCCTTTTACTATTTTACGGACCCCCTCAAAATAACCCGTTGCCTCTTCGGCCATCGAATAGACACTCCGATGGACATTGGCGTTTTCATGCGTATAAAACTGCATCAGACGATCGATGACACACATTGGTTTTTGGGTCGTTGCCGCATTATCAAGATAAACCAGGGGTAGGCCATTCATCTCACGATTCAGAATGGGAAAATCTTCCCGAATCAAATGCGCATCCCAAGGGAATACTTTGTTCTCTAATTTAATAATATCTTCAGTGGTCATAATGCTCTAATCCTAAATGATGTTGAACCTGCGCTGCAATCGGAGAAGCTTGATCAAAAACACTCGCCATAAATGCATTAATTAAAACCCGACGCGCTTCAGACTCTGTCAATCCGCGACTCTGCAAGTAAAATAACGCATTTTGATCTAAATTACCAATACTGGCACCATGACGACAGGCAATTTCGTTACTGTAGATTTCTAAGCGAGGTCGCGCATGAATTTCCGCCGTATTTGAAAGCAACAAATTTCGAGTCTGCTCATTGGCATCCACCCCCTTCACCCCTTTTGGCACCGCGATAAGGCCATCAAAAATCAATCGACTTCGGCCATCTGCAATCCCTCGAAATTCAATCTGACTTTTTGTATAATCAGCTTGATGATAGACACAAAGATGATGCGCCAATACAGCGCGGTCACGCCCATACTGCAAGCCGGCAATCTGCATCTCAGCACCTTCGCCTTGCAAATAAACATCGAGCTGCTCATGGAGTTCCAGCTCACTACACAAGGCATGCGCACCCACTAAATGCGCATTCTTCTGACAATGCGCTTGAATTTCTATTTTTTGATTTTTCCCGCCCTCAGCCATCAATCCATAATCCAAAGATGCTCCTGGATCGAGCTTAATCTCCAGTGAAAATTCAGAAGCTGAATTGATAATCAACAAATTCAAAGCCTCCGCTTCTTTCAGATGCACGGATAATTTGCCCTTTGAGGCTGTCAAATAGCCTGCCAATACAGGATCAAAACACGCTCCCGCATCACTCAAATAAATCGTCTGCTTAGAAAAATCAGTCATGATCGATTCCAAGCCAGCCATATCCTTGTTCTTCTAGCTTTAATGCTAATGACCTATCACCGCTTTTGATGATTTTCCCCTTTGACAAAACATGGACAAAATCAGGCACAATATAATTTAATAAACGCTGATAATGGGTAATCACTAAAAAGCTACGCTCCGTATTTTTAAGGACATTCACTGCCTTCCCGACCCAGGAAAGCGCATCAATATCCAGGCCTGAATCCAGCTCATCTAAAATCACCATGCTCGGCTCTAAAAGCAGCATTTGCAAGACTTCGTTGCGTTTTTTTTCTCCGCCCGAAAACCCTTCATTCACATTCCGCGTCAAAAAGCTTTGATCCATGCCGACAATCGCCATTTTTGCTTTAATCAAAGCCAGGAAATCCATGGCATCTAAGGGCTCCTGATGCTCTCGCTGTAATTTTTTATTATAGGCCTGCCTCAAGAAAAAGGTATTATTCACACCGGGCAATTCAATGGGATACTGCATTCCTAAAAATAAGCCCATTTCTGCACGCTCTACAATTGACAACTCAGCGAAATCTTTGCCCTTAAATTCAACCCTGCCCCCCACTATTTCATAGCCAGGCTTCCCACTTAAGCTATAACCAAGGGTACTTTTTCCAGAGCCATTTGGACCCATAATGGCATGAATTTCGCCCGCATTGATTTCAAGATCCACCCCTTTTAGAATCAGCTTCCCGTCAACTTCAACCTGTAAATTTTCTATTTTTAACATTACCCAATCGCTCCCTCTAAACTCACTTCCATCAACTTCTGAGCCTCAACCGCAAATTCAAGCGGCAGCTGCTTAAATACTTCTTTACAAAACCCATTCACAATCATGGAAACTGCTTCTTCTTCTGTCATCCCACGTTGCTGACAATAAAATAATTGCTCATCCGCAATTTTGGACGTTGTCGCCTCATGTTCAACGCGACTACTGGCATTTTTGACTTCAATATACGGAAAGGTATGCGCTGCACATTCCCCTCCAATCAGCAGCGAATCACACTGGGTATAATTATGCGCATGCTTCGCTGTTGGCGCGATCCGCACCAAACCCCGATAGGTATTGCTAGCACGATGCGCAGAAATTCCTTTTGACAAAATCGTACTCTTGGTGTTTTTGCCGATATGAATCATTTTAGTGCCCGTATCCGCTTGCTGATAATGATTGGTCAGCGCCACAGAGTAAAACTCACCCACCGAATCATCGCCTTGCAAAATCACACTCGGATATTTCCAGGTTATGGCGGAACCAGTCTCAATTTGCGTCCATGAAATCTTAGACTTCTTGCCACGACAGAGTCCGCGCTTCGTCACAAAATTATAAATGCCGCCCTTGCCATTTTCATCGCCCGGATACCAATTTTGAACCGTTGAATACTTCACTTCAGCATGATCCAATGCCACAATCTCGACCACCGCAGCATGTAGCTGATTTTCATCCCGCTGAGGCGCAGTACAGCCTTCGAGATAGCTGACATAAGCCCCTTCATCGGCAATAATTAAAGTCCGCTCAAATTGACCGGTATTAGCGGCATTAATTCTGAAATACGTTGACAACTCCATAGGGCAACGCACCCCTTTTGGAATATAGACAAACGAACCATCACTAAAAACCGCAGAGTTCAAAGCTGCAAAAAAATTATCCTTCTGGGGCACCACTGAACCCAAATATTTTTCAACTAAATCAGGGTGATGATGCACCGCCTCGGAAAATGAGCAGAAGATCACACCCGCAGCCTGCAGCTTGTCTTTAAAAGTTGTAATCACGGAAACACTATCAAACACCGCATCAACCGCCACCCCTGCGAGCGTGGCCCACTCGTGCAAGGGCACCCCTAATTTTTTATAGGTTTCTAATAATTTAGGATCCACTTCATCCAAGCTTTGAGGGCCATCCGATTTAGATTTCGGTGCAGAAAAATAACTGATGGCCTGATAATCGATAGGCGCGATTTTAAGATGCTGCCAATCGGGCATGGTCATCGTTTTCCAATGTGCAAAGGCTTTCAGGCGCCAGTTCAGCATAAATTCGGGTTCTTTCTTTAAAGCTGAAATCGCACGCACGACCTCTTCATTCAAGCCAGGAGGAAGACTTTGTGATTCAATATCCGTTACAAAACCATGCTGATATTCATTCTTAACTAGGTCGTGAATGGTTTCTGTTGTCATACTACTTCTCCTGATAAATCTTGCAAGGACAAGCCTTTCAAACTCTCGCGTACGGTTTTATTAATCAATCGCCAATGTTGCCGATTTCCACAATGCTGGGTCATTCCACATTGTTTTAAAGGATGGGAACAGTCGGTCATCGCAATGGGCCCGTCCACCGCCTCCACCAAGTCTAAAACGGTGATCTTCAAGACATCTCCCAAAATTTGATATCCGCCCAATGCCCCACGGGAGGCAGAAACCATCTGGTTTTTACTCAATAACTTCAATAGCTTTTTAACAGTCGGCAAATGAATAGCCGTCTTATCAGACAACTCCATCGCACTCAAAGGGTCTATGCTATGCATTAAGGAGACCATCAAGACACAGGCATAATCAGCTAATTTACTAATACGGATCATAGGGGACTAATTTAGTCTTCATTGAGCTGCATTCTAAATGCAGACGGGTTTCAGGTCAAGTAAATATTCCTCAAGATTAAGCTCATGCTCGCTAAACAAACGCTCCAGACGATGCAGGGCAACAGAGAGCGTAAGATGGGATGCACCCACCTCATCCACTTCTTCAGCACGAACGGCTTGCCAGGAATAGAGTACAGAACGAATCTCGCCCCGCGCGGGTGGCAAAACTAAAATTCCATTGAATTGAATAGGACTCAAACGTTGCAAAATGGCCTGTAACAATAAAGCCTCACCCTCGCTTTTTAAGGCAGAGATCCAAACACGAATCGGCAGGCCTGCCTCATCATAATCAATGCGGGCTTCCTGATTTTCGGCCAGATCGATTTTATTCATGACTTCTAAAATAGGCTGCTCCCCGGCGCCGATTTCTTCCAGAACATGTAAAACCTGTTGTTTCTGCAACAAATAATCCGGATGACTGGCATCGATGACATGAATCAATAAGGTGGCTTCGATCACTTCTTCCAAAGTCGATTTAAAAGCTTCTACCAGACTATGCGGCAAATTACGAATAAATCCGACCGTATCCGCTAAAATCATCTCGCCATAATGGGGGAGGATCAATTTCCGCAAGCTGGGGTCCAGCGTTGCAAAAAGCTGATTGGCCACATAGACATCCGACTGACACAGCAGATTAAACAAGGTAGATTTCCCTGCATTGGTATAGCCCACCAAAGCAAGACAAGCCATATCCGATTTTTGACGGGAGGCACGCCCTAATTGACGTTGAGACTTTACTTTTTCAATTTGATGCTTCAACTGCTTCATTTTTTGACGTAATAAGCGCTTATCAATTTCAAGCTGCGTTTCGCCAGGGCCGCCGCGCACCCCAATTCCACCGCGCTGACGCTCCAAATGCGTCCAGCCACGCACCAAGCGTGTCGCTTGATAATCCAGATGGGCCAACTCGACCTGCAATTTTCCTTCATGGGTTCGCGCACGCTGTGAAAAAATCTCTAAAATCAATCCAGTGCGGCTCATCACCTGAATATTCAGCCGCTTGTTGAGATTCCGCTCCTGCGTCGGCGTGAGATCATGATTAAATATAATTAAGTTAGCATCATAAAGCGGGATTAAAACTTCTAGTTCCTGAACTTTTCCCTCACCCATATAAAAACGAGGGTCAATATGATCTCGGCTAAAAATAAGCTGATCCACAGACTCAACCCGCGCGGTTTTAGCCAGCTCTTTCAGCTCATCAAAATCAGGCGATTCCTGGCGATAAAAATCAATCTGAATCAGGATCGCACGAGGGCAACTGCTTGCAAAAAAACTAAGCAAAGTTTACTCCGCTGCCTCAGCCTGAGCGGTTCCCCAGACCAAATGCACAGGATGAACCGGCACAATGGTTGAAATCGCATGCTTATAAACAATCTGATTGGTTTCATGATGACCCAAAACCACTACAATCGAATCAAACGCTTCAATCTTTCCTTGCAGCTTGATCCCATTGACCAAATAAATCGCAACCTGCGTTTCTTCTTCACGCAAAGTATTTAAAAACACATCTTGTAACGAGTTTAGTTTTCCCATTTTATTAAAAAATCCTTATTTATTATTTTTACAGATCAAAGTAACACGAAGACGGCAATTGTAACATGCGTTTGACACCCTGTCTATTTGTTTTTTCTCTATTCTCAATCCAAAGTAAACCGCCATTCTGAAGCACTTACACCCCACAAATGCACACTGAACGAACAGAAAAATCCCTACATATCCAGAGGTCCGATTACATGAGAAACAGATATATAGGAAAAAACTTGTTGCAAATTCACCCAAATCGATGATAAAAAACACAACACTTTGATTTTATTTTATGATATCATCTATTCTATGAAATGGACGCTACAAATTGCAACAGAACCTGAGCCTGAACTTCCAAAGCGTAGTTTATTCAAACCTGCGATGAATTTGCTTTCTCAAGAATTTGACTTAACTCAGCATGAAATCTGCATCCGCATTGTCAAGCCTGAGGAATCACAACAGCTCAACAAACAATTTCGCGGCAAAGACAACCCCACGAATGTCCTGTCTTTTCCTTTTGAAGAGGAAAGGTATTTAGGCGACCTGGCCTTATGTCACCCCGTTATTCAGGCTGAAGCGAAGAATCAAAATAAATCTATCCGTGCACATTATCAACATCTTTTAATTCATGGCGTTTTACATCTATTGGGCTTTGATCATGAAAATGAAGCCGATGCGACCGAAATGGAGCAAATCGAAATCGAACTACTTGCTCAACTCAATCTTGCAAACCCCTACGAGGCCCCTCATGACTGATACCCTTCCCCCCTCTTCTTTTAAAAAATGGCTCCGCCAGATCAAAAATCACTTTGCGGTCCAACCCCAATCTGTCAAAGACCTCACAAGTCTGCTTAAAAATGCTGAGGCACGTAAAATCATTGACTTTGACACGTATAAAATGATTGACGGCGTATTGGAAATCTCCCAACTTCAAGTGCGGGAGATCATGGTTCCGCGTTCGCAAATGATTGTTTTACCGATTGAAGAACCGCTTAAAAACATTGTCACCATTATCTCTGAAGCCTCTCACTCGCGATTCCCTGTAATTGGTGAAAATAAAGATGATGTATTGGGAATTCTCCTGGTCAAAGATTTTTTAAAAGCGTATGTTTACGAAAAAAATCAAGAGCTTGACCTGAAAACAATTTTAAGACCTGCCTTTTTTGTCCCTGAAAGTAAACGTCTGGATACCCTGCTCAACGAATTTAAAGCCCGTCATAATCATCTTGCCATCGTCGTTGATGAATATGGTGGAATCGCAGGCCTAGTGAGCATTGAAGATATCCTGGAAGAAATCGTCGGAGATATCGAAGATGAGTTTGATAATACAGAACAAACCATCCAAAAATTCTCAGATCAGCACTATCATGTTCATGCGACAGTTTCCCTAGAGGACCTAAATGAAGCGCTTGGAACAGCGTTCAAAGACGAAGAAGTTGATACCATTGGCGGTTTATTGACACGCAGCTTGGGCCATATCCCGGAAGTGGGGAACAGCATTTCAATCGATGACTGGCAAATCAACGCGCTCAGATCAGACTCCCGACGCGTCATTCAAATTGAGCTTCATCATCAAGTTGAAACAGGCAGATAATCTAAACTAAAATGCAGCCCAACGCTTTCGTGACGCGCAGTCGCTGCATTCACGACTAATTCTGCAATCAGAATTAAATTACGCAGCTCCAATAAATCACGACTGACACGGAAATGGGCATAATACTCCTGAACCTCATGTTTTAACAATTTAATCCGATCACTGGCACGCTGAAGACGCTTATTGGAACGTACAATTCCAACATAATTCCACATAAAACGCCGCAATTCATCCCAATTTTGAGTCACGAGAATCTCTTCTTCTGAATCCTCAACATAGCGATCATCCCAAGCTGCAATCTCGAATTCAGTGGCCGATTCTTTCCATTGACAAAGTATATCCTGTACCGCAGCTTTCGCATAAACCAAACACTCCAAAAGAGAATTGCTGGCCATACGATTGGCGCCATGTAAACCCGTACAGGTCACTTCCCCTGCGGCGTAAAGACCAGGCACATCTGTTCGCGCATGCTCATCCACCACCAAACCACCACAGGTATAATGCGCTGCGGGCACGACCGGAACCCGATCAGTCGTCAAGTCAAAACCGAATTTTAATAAATTTTGATAGATATTGGGAAAGTGCTGCAAGATTAATGCTTTCGGTTGATGCGAAATATCCAGATACACACAATCAATTCCAAGACGCTTCATTTCATGATCAATGGCACGCGCAACAATATCACGGGGTGCTAACTCGGCCAACGGATGAAATTTTTGCATAAACCGTGAGCCATCCGGCAAACGCAAAATCGCACCTTCACCGCGCAACGCTTCACTCAGCAAAAAAGAGCGCGCCTCTGGATGATAAAAGCAGGTGGGATGAAATTGATTAAACTCTAAATCTTTGACCCTACATCCGCCTCGATACCCCATTGCAATACCATCCCCGCTTGATACCCGAGGATTGGTAGAGTATAAATACACACGACTAGCCCCGCCCGTCGCTAAAAGCACGGCCTGGGCCTTAAAAATAACCACCTGATGACGATCTTCATCCAAACTATAACAGCCAACACAAGCTCCATCTTTTTTAATTAAATCAATGGCAATATGATTTTCAAAAATCTGAATTTTCGAAGTTTTGCGCGCCAGCTCAACCAAGGTGGTGGAAACAGAACGCCCGGTTTCATCATCAGTATGTAAAATCCTCCGATGGGAATGCCCTCCCTCCAAATTTAAATGATAACGCCATTCCCCCTGCGCATCTTGCTCCTGCGTAAATTTGACCCCCCGATCAATCAACCATTCCACAGCATTACGACCATTTTCTACTGTGAAACGCACTGCTTTTTCATCACAAAGACCTGCTCCAGCGATTAAGGTATCTTGAATATGCGCCTCAATACTATCCTCAGAATCAAAAACAGCGGCAATGCCTCCCTGCGCATATAAGGTTGAACTTTCCTGCAGGGAACCCTTGCAAATTAAACCGACGGTTTTTCCGTGTTCAGCCAGACGCAAGGCCGCACTCAAGCCTGCTGCACCGCTACCGATAATCAATACATCAAATGAATGAACCATGAAAAATCCTTTTAATTTGTTTTTTCCAAAAATAGGGCCTGCCGATTCCGACGCAGATCCCAGCCATGAAACTGAAAAAGCGGCGCCGCATCATTGCCAGTCGATAAAAAATCTTGAATTATGCACTCTAAATGCACGCTTGTCAAATTCAAATGTGCATATTTTTTAAACCAATGCTGCAAGAGCAATTTTTGCGCTGAATGAGTCAAGATGCGCATTTTTTTAAGAGAAACTTGGGCCTCTGATTCCTGCACATCTAAAAGCATCTCATCGAGATGAGCATCCAAAAGCAATCGCGCTTCCTGCAAGTGTGCAATGCTATTTTCCACTTTATCCTGAAAACGCGGCCAGCGTGATTTTAAAAGGGGCAAAACCGTTTTTCGCAAAAAATTGCGATCAAAGCGCTCATCTTGATTACTGGGATCCTGAATCCAGCTTAAGCCATTGCAATGCGCATACCTTTCCAACTCCGCACGGCTATACTCTAAAAGCGGACGCAGCAGCAGGCCCTCACCCAATGGCCTGGAGTCAGGCATCGCGGTGAGACCATTTAAACCTGAACCCCGCGCCAGATTTAAAAAAAATGTTTCGACCTGATCATCTTGATGATGTGCTAAACACAAAACATCTGTCGGTTCGGTCAAGATCGAGGTAAAAAAAGCATAACGAGCCTGACGTGCAAAATCCTCAATACTTTCAGCAGGACCGGGCTGTGTTTTCACATGAAAGACCTCTAAAAACAAGGCATTCTGACATGCAAAATCAGTGACGAACTTCAACCATTGATCGGCTTCCGGCTGCAAATGATGATGAATATGAATTAAAATGCAGCGAGGATGAATGTGCGCACAAGCGTGGGCGAGCACCATGGAGTCCAAGCCGCCACTGAGGCCGACAAAAAGACGTTTAAACGAGGGCAGGTTTAATTTCAAAGCGACCATAACTCATTAATTTATCATAGCGTTGACTCAGCAATGCCTCAATCGGAAGCTGATTAAGATTTTTTAATTCATTCAGAATAGCTGTTTTTAAGAGTTGTGCGGCTTCAAAATGATTCCGATGTGCGCCACCCAAGGGCTCCTTGATGACTTGATCCACCATTTTCAAAGCAAATAATTTTTTAGCCGTAATCCCCATAATCTCTGCCGCCCGAGGTGCGAACTCAGCACTTTTCCAAAGAATCGACGCACAGCCTTCTGGAGAAATCGTTGCAAAATAACTATATTCCTGCATGACAAAAACATCCCCCACACCAATACCCAGGGCACCACCAGAACACCCCTCACCAATCACCACACAAATAATCGGCACCTTTAAAACGGACATTTCACGCAAATTACGTGCAATCGCCTCGCTTTGACCCCGCGCTTCCGCATTAATTCCAGGATAAGCACCAGGCGTATCAATTAAAGTCACCACGGGAACAGAAAACTGTTCAGCCAATTTCATCAAGCGCAAGGCTTTACGATAGCCCTCAGGATGGGGCATACCAAAATTACGGAAAAGTTTTTCTTTCGTGGTACGGCCTTTTTGCTGCCCAATTACCATGACAGGCTGCCCATCCAGACGTGCCAATCCTCCGACAATAGCTGCATCATCCCCAAAATTTCGATCTCCATGCAACTCATCAAAATCCGTAAACGCATGCGCAATATAATCTAAAGTATAAGGACGCTCCGGATGACGCGCTAATTGAATCATCTGCCAATCAGATAAATTTTTAAAAATATCACGTGAAAGACTTTGAACCTTCCCCTCTAATTTTATGATTTCTTTATCAAAATTAAGATGTTCTGAAGCTGATGCAGTTAAGCGTAAAGCTTCAATCTGCTTCTCAAGCTCCAAAATCGGCTGTTCAAAATCTAAAAATTGCATTAAACTCCCTCCGTACGATAAACCCAATGGTTCAGATAAATTTTACGAACCGTTTCCCATAAACGATCACCTTCCCGCATCAGACCACTGCGCAACATATTTTGATAATGACGCTGATAGCCATTTTCGTTATTCGTCTTGGTATAAAATTCTAGCAAAGCCATGTGCCAATCAATATTTTCGTGATCATTACTGATGGCATTGATGATGTTTTGCTGCTCCCCCACTAATTCTTCTTTTTCCTCTGTCGTCAATAAGGGTTCGAGGCGAATATTGGCTTGAATGGGGACATCACTCTCAGGAATATCCAATTCCACTTGCTGCCAATCTGTAGCCTCGCCCTTCAGCAAGTCTGGCTCAGAAGACTCAACAGCTTGATCCAGGGACGCACCCGTAAAATTAGGCTCACATGGCCCAGCCGAAGGCACGGATACATGCGGCACATGCGGCACATGCGGCACATGCTGATGCATTTTGGCTTTATATTTTCGCTTAAGCCGCAAGTATAAAAATAAAGTGACCACAAAAATAGGGAAAAATAAATCGCCAAACGCCCATTGCTGCGTTGTTTTTTCAGTTGATTCAACAGAAGAAGCCGCTTGATTCGCCAGGGCTAACTTAGCGGTTAAATCCGTAATTTGCGCCTGATCAGATTGAATTGTTTGAATTTGGCTATTGATCCCCTCCTGAAGACTCGCAATGGTCAGCTTATCTGCATTCATTTTTGCGAGCAGCGCAGGATCATGAGGTATCGCTTTGACCGGTGCCGCGGCACTTGCTTTTAAGGTCAATTTTGTCGCTGATTTTGGCTTTTCTTTGGATTGAATATGCTGAGCCTTGCTTGTAATAGCCTGCCTCACTTCCGCTCCAGTCGTCGGAATACGCAAATGCATACTCGCCCTTAAGGCATGAGAAACAAGCTCTGGATTGGCATGACGAATCGCAATCACCATATCCATAGTCGATACGTTTGCAGGACGATATTTAACAGCTAAAGCATTTAGGGTGTCCGTTTTTTTCACCACAATATCCTGCCAGGCAAAGACGGGAAGACAAAGGGCTAGCCCCAAACCTAAAGCGGTCATTTGTAAAATTCGACGCATTGAATTAACCTATATTCCGTTTGATTGATTCATTCTAACAAAAAATCTCCAACAACCCAAACTGCACATCGCCCATTGTTTTATGTCGATGAAGAATCCAAGGCGCTTTGAGGGCTAAATCCAAGCGTTTTTCTGCTTCAAAATAAACCACCCCTCCTGGCTTTAAAATAGCTGAGTCTAAAATAAATTGCAATGATTCTTGCACTAGATTTTCCTGAAACGGCGGATCTAAAAAAATTAAATCATAGGATTCAGGGGGAGCAACCGCCAAAAAACTCAGGGCTGAAGCTTCAATAATTCGGCTATGGCCTTCTAACTGTAATTTTTTTTGATTCTGATTTAATTCTAAAATCGCAGACGGGTTTTGCTCAATAAAGTCAACCTGTGCAGCACCACGGGACAACGCTTCAAAACCCAAAGCACCACTTCCTGAAAAGGCATCCAGGCAGACGGCATCGCGAATCTTAAACATCAGCCAATTAAAAAGCGTCTCACGAACACGATCTAAAGTAGGGCGCAGTCCATTTACAGCTTGAAAATGGATTTTTCGTCCACGCAAACTGCCCGCGATAATTCTGACTTCATTCATAACGCTTTAAGAATCTCAGCACGAACTTCAGTCACACTTTGCATGCCATTCACAACTACATAGCGTAATTCTTTGGGATGACGCTTCGCAAGATCCTGATAATAGGTAACCAAAGGCTGGGTTTGATCTTCATAAATTTTTAAGCGATTACGGACTGTTTCTTCTTGATCATCACGGCGTTGAATTAAAGTCTCACCCGTTTCATCATCTAATCCCACTATTTTAGGCGGATGATAATCAACATGATAGGTTCGGCCCGAAGCGGCATGGACGCGACGCCCGCTGATACGATGGACCACTTCTTCAAAATCAACACGCAATTCAATCAACATATCAATATGAATTCCATGTTCACGCAAAGCATGCGCCTGGGCAAGTGTACGCGGGAATCCATCCAGCAAAAAACCATTTTTACAATCATTCAAAGCAACGCGATTCTGAACTAAGACAATCATCAAATCATCCGGAACCAGACCACCCGCCTCCATGATTTCTTTAACTTGCAGCCCTAGTGGCGTGCCTGCTTTAACCGCAGAGCGCAACATATCACCCGTCGAAATTTGCGGAATCTTAAGTTGATCCAACAAAAACTGTGCCTGTGTCCCTTTACCCGCACCTGGCGGCCCCAATAAAATAACTCTCATCCGCTTAAAATCCTTAGCATGAATCATTTCTGTTCTATCCTTATCGAATTCTAACACAAAATTTATTGAGATGCGACCTTGACACCCCGATCATAACTGAATAAAATATAAACCACTCTAAAAACGGATCTTCACCCATGCGCCTCAGCCTGATTTTAATCACCCTTCTCTTCCTCAACGCCTGCTCACGCTCACCAGAAACCCTAACCAGCAGCGATGGAAAAACGCAAATACAAGTCTGCTTTACCCCAGGAGAAGATTGCGCCAGCCTCCTCATCAATCAAATTAATGCTGCGCAAAAAAGCATTGAGGTACAAGCCTACAGCTTTACTTCTTACAAAATCGCCAAGGCTTTAGTAAAAGCTGCACAACGCGGAATTGATGTCAAAATTATTTTGGATAAAACCCAATTTGATGGCGCTCACTTTTCTGTCGCAGGCTATCTACAAAAAGCAGGGATTACACTCTACAATGATAATCAAGTGGTTATTGCGCATAATAAAGTCATGATTATCGATGATGCGATAGTGGAAACCGGCTCCTACAACTTCACCTATGCCGCTCAAAATAAAAATGCGGAGAACATGATCATTATTCAAAACGCCCCCTTAGCGCAAGAATACTTAAGCAACTGGAACAGTCGAGAAGAACAATCACAACTGATTCATCACACTATTTTGAACGAAAAGTAAAAAAAGCTTTATTTTTTATAAAAAATGTATTATAATCGAAACCAGTTAATATTTTAACTTACGCCGATATACTAAACAAAAATAAGGAGAACTTTAATGAGCTGCACTATTTATATTCATAAAGAAAGCGCAAACATTAGTCACGAACAACGTGAAATCAATCAATACCTCAAAAACAATCAAATGAAATCGGATCGCACTGTTGAGGATACCAATCCCAGCAAATTACATTGGACCGAACGCCCAATCCATGATTTAATTAAAAATTCCGTAGCAGGCGATACCATTATTTTATTTGAAGCAAGCCATATTGCCTGCTCCACCTCACAAATGTTGGAAATTTTAAACGCAGCAGCCAATCGCAAAGTAGCGATTCATTTTGTCAAATACAATGTACAAGTGAATAACGACACCGTTGAAATCAACACTCAGCATTTGCTAAGCATTATCAGCAAAATCGAAAGTGACTTCGTATCCAAGCGGACCTCTCAAGCTTTGGCACGTCGCAAAGCAGCCGGCTTACCTTTGGGCCGCCCAAAAGGTCGCGGAAACAAAAGCTTGAAATTAGACAAGTTCCGCACCGAAATCGAAAAATATCTGACTCTAGGGATCAGCAAAGCATCCATTGCAAAATTGGTTGATTGCCATCCTCAGACTTTATACGATTGGTTAGATCGTAAAGAAAATCGCACAACCGATGCAGTCGCAGAAGAAGTGCTTCACCATTAAACACCAATTAGTTTAATAAATCTGCGCCTTCCAACTTGGAGAACCAATACCTCTCCAAATTGGAGGTGCATTTCGCATTTTTTATCTGTGATTTTTTCGCCATTCGCTTTGACTGCGCCCTGCTCAATCATCCGATATCCATCCGAAGTCGTTGAGACTAAACCCACCTGCTTTAACAATGCTGAAAGCCCTATTCCCGCCTTTAAATCCAGACTAAGCTCTGCGATATCATCTGGAATCTCCTGCTGAGTAAAGCGTTGGATAAAATCCTGATGCGCTGCCTCTGCATCTTGTTTAGAATGGAAACGCGTGATCAACTCCATTGCCAAATCAATCTTGATATCTCGCGGATTTCGCCCTGTTTCTGCCTCTGCTTTTAAATGAGCAATCTCTGCCGAAGAACGCAGGCTAATTAAGTCAAAATAAGTCCACATCAATGCATCGGAAATAGACATTATTTTTCCAAAAATATCTTTTGCAGGCTCGTTAATACCAATGTAGTTACCCAGCGATTTGGACATTTTGTTCACGCCATCCAATCCCACCAAAAGCGGTAAAGTCATCACCACTTGCTCAGGCTGCCCATGATGGCGCTGCAATTCACGCCCCATGAGTAGGTTAAATTTTTGATCCGTTCCACCCAGCTCAATATCTGCTTGCAAGGCCACTGAATCATACCCTTGCAATAAGGGATATAAAAACTCATGAATCGCAATCGACTGATTACCCTGATAACGCTTATGAAAATCATCCCGCTCCAACATTCTTGCAACCGTATGGGTCGAAGCCAATTTAATTAAATCAGCGGCAGAAAGAGCATTCATCCAGGATGAATTAAAAAGGACTTTTGTTTTAAGGGGATCTAAAATTTTAACGACCTGTGCCTCGTAGGATTCTGCATTTTTTTTGACATCTTCACACGACAGTGGTTTACGCGTGATATTTTTACCCGTGGGATCGCCAATCATTCCGGTAAAATCACCGATTAAAAAAATAACCTCATGACCCAAATCCTGAAATTGACGCATTTTATTCAATAAAACTGTATGCCCCAAATGTACGTCCGGCGCGGTAGGATCAAAACCCGCCTTAATCCTAAGCGGACGCTTTAAAGCCAACTTCGCAAGCAAATCCGCTTCGGGGATCACTTCATGGGCCCCACGCATGAGCGTGGCTAAAACTGCATTTAATTCTGACAAAAGAAGACTCCAAAGATGACATTTCAAGCATTACAGTTTACAATAAGGGGCCGTTCCATACAATCCTAGATTATGCATCTTTTTCAACAATGCTCACATCAGTCTTGCAAACACACCTGGTTTCGCCAGGAAGAAATCGCAGATAGTCTAACGCATTTTGTGGCTTTCCTCATTGCCGCTCTCTGCTTTTTTTTATTACTCCGGCGCCTAGAACAATTCCCTCACACTCAGACCACGCTTAACGCCTGCATTGTCTATGGCCTCTGCTCAATGCTCACCTTCCTGATTTCAGCAGCCTATCACTACACACTGAATCACAAGTATAAGCACTTTTTACATATCATGGATCACATGGCTATTTTTTTGATGATTGCAGGGTCTTATACTCCATTTACATTAATTACGCTGGCGGGCCCCTGGGGTTGGTCTTTATTTGCTGTCGTTTGGGCCATTGCACTGGTAGGCATTCTGCTCAAAACTTTATTCACTGGAAAAATGAATTTACTCTCCACGATTCTCTATATTTTAATGGGCTGGCTGGCCATTATTGCAGTGGTCCCGATTATTCATGCCCTTCCCATGATCGGCTTTTTTTGGCTGCTACTCGGTGGCATCCTTTACACCACAGGTGTCCTATTTTATTTGATGGAAAGCATGCCCTTTGCGCATACGATCTGGCATTTATTTGTGATCGCAGGTTGGTTTGCACAGTATATTTGCATTTACTATTACGTTATTTAAGGATAATTTTATGAAAACAGACGACCCAAAACGAATTTTAGGTTTAAAAGATGTCGTTCTAATGAGCTTTTTTGCCAATCTTGGAATTCGGTGGATTCCTGTTGCTGCAGGAATGGGCCCCTCCTCTCTCCTTTTTTGGCTGATTGGCGCCCTTTGTTTTTTCCTACCGTTTGCCTTGATTATTGCAGAGCTTTCTAATCTCTATCCCGAAGCGGGCGGCATGTACGCCTGGATCAAACACGGATTAGGGAAAGAAGCCGCGTTTATCAGTGCCTGGTGTTACTGGGTGGTGAATTTCTTTTATTATCCTGCCATTTTGACTTTTTTTGCATCTAATTTCGCCTATGCTTTATTTCGACCTGAATTAGCTAACAACGAACGCTTTGTCACCATTGTCGTGATTGTCGTTTTCTGGGCTTTAACTTTAGCTTTATTGGGTGGGTTAAAAGTCAGCAAATGGTTGACGGAAACAGGCGGAATCATCGGCAGCTTGATTCCGGTCCTCTTATTGATTACGCTGGGTGGATTTTCATTGATCTATTTTCATCATAGCATGACTTCTTTTTCTTTACCTCATTTACTCCCCTCACAAGGAATGATGAGCAATCTCTCTGCCTTAAGTATTTTGATGTTTGCGATGGCGGGCCTTGAAGTGGTTCCCACTTTTGCGGCTTCTGTTAAAAGTCCACATCGCACATTGCCACGCGGCTTGATGATCAGTGCTGCATTGATTTTTGTCTGCTATACTTTGGGCACCATCGCCATGAACATTATCGCCACACCTTCCGAAATTCAAAAAACAACAGGCCTAATCAGCACCTTTGCGTTGATTGACGGACGCCTACACATCACTTGGCTGACCGAAATCATTGCAAGCCTCTTAAGTTTTGCAGAAATTGCCGCCCTCTCGATCTGGATTATCGCGCCGGCTGTCATGTTTTTCCAATGCACCGAGGGAAATGTCATCCCTCCTTGGCTTAAAAAAACCAATCGCCATAATATGCCTATCTACGCTTTTTTACTTCAAGCGATTCTTGTAACAGCTGTGATTTTACTGACCACGCTTTTACCCAGCGTGGCGGATATGTACCAAGTCTTAGTCTTGATGACCACTGCCTTATATTTTCTACCGTATGTGCTTTTGATTTTCGCCTATTTTGTGATTAAAAAAAGAGGCGAAAAAGGATCATTTATCCTTCCAGGTGGTAATTTCGGCGCCTATGGATTAGGCGCGCTTACCCTCGTTGCCCTCGTATTTGGAATTGGATTTTGCTTTGTTCCCACACCCGGCATGACGCCACACGCCCTCTTTGTTTATGAATCTGAATTGGTGGGTGGGCCAATTATCTTAGTGCTCCTGGGCACATTATTGTATACTGCCCGACGCCGTCATGCGGCCTAGTGATCGTAAAAAGATTGAACAGACTGAATAGAATCATATCCTCCTAAAATCATGACAAGTCGATCAAACCCAAGCGCCACTCCCGCACAGGATGGAATCCCGCTTGCTAAAGCAGCCAACAGCCTTTGATCCACAGGGACAGGCAGAAGCCCTTGCTCCTGACGCTGATTAAGATCCTTTTCAAAACGTTGCGCCTGCACTCCTGCATCTGTCAATTCATCATAACCATTGGCCAGCTCCAGCCCCTGCCAATAGACTTCAAATCGACCTGAAACCGCCTCTCCTGAATCATTCAGCCGTAATCGCGCTAAAGCCGCCTGCGAAGCGGGAAAATCATAAATAAAAACAGGTCCAGGCATCTTAGCTAGCGCAGGCTCAATCACCGCAGACATCAACAATTGCAGACAGATATCAAAATCGGGATCAGGCATATTATGAATCGGCCCTATTTTTTCAGAAACCAAAGCCTGCAATTCTGTCAAAATAATTTGATGCGGATTAATCTCCAAATAACGCAGAAATACGGCTTTATAGCTTAATTTTTCAGTGACTAAAGGAGAAGAATGCTGCGTACCCCACAATTGCACAAATAAATCGCGCATTTCATCCATCAACTGGTGATCATTAAAATCCAGGCGATACCATTCTAACATCGTAAACTCAGGAGAATGATGCTCACCATACTCATCATCCCGAAATACTTTTCCAAGCTGATAAACAGAAACAGGATAGGCTGCAAGCAAGCGCTTTAAATAGTATTCCGGCGAAGTTTGCATATAAAAATCGCGCTCACCAAAGTGCTGAACGCGTGTTTTTAATGCTTGAATATGCGGATCCGTCACCGGCGCCCAGCCTAAAATGGGGGTCTCTACTTCTAAGACATGACGTGCCTTAAAAAACGCCCGAACTTGCTCCAGCACCGCTGCCCGTAATTTCAGGGACTCCAGCGATGCGGTGGGTTTAAAAGACATTTATTTTGTATTGACGCGTGACAGATAATCGCCCGTACGTGTATCCACACGAACAATTTCACCAATTTGCACAAACAAAGGCACACGCACCACAGCACCGGTTTCGAGCGTTGCAGGTTTACCGCCCCCACCCGAGGTATCGCCTTTGACACCTGGATCAGTTTCAACAATTTTGGCTTCAATAAAAGAGGGAGGCGTCAGCGTCAAAGGCGCATCATTCCATAAAGTCAGCATGCAATCGCATTGTTCCATCAACCATTTAACCGTATCACCCACCACGTCTTCAGAGACTTGAAATTGCTCAAAAGTTTCCGGCTGCATAAAATGAAAAAACTGCCCATCATGATACAGATATTGCACCTCTAAATCAGCGACTTCTGCGGCTTCCACGGTATCACCGGATTTGAAAGTCCGCTCAATCACACGACCATTGATCAAATTGCGAATTTTAACACGGCTAAACGCCTGCCCTTTTCCAGGCTTAACAAATTCATTTTCCAAAATATTGTACGGCTGTCCATCCAATATAATCTTCACGCCACCTTTAAATTCATTTGTGCTATACGTTGCCATTTCTCATCCTTGAATCAATTAAAATACCGGCTAATTATAGCAGCATCCATTCTCTTTTACCAATGATTCGTGCTAAAATAGCCTTTCCATTTCAAGACAAGACTCATCGTGCAAGAGCTTTCACACTTACAAAACGAAACCCTTCAAAAAATCAACACCCTCAATGATATTCAGAGCCTCTATGAATTTAAAGTCACGATTCTCGGAAAAAAAGGTCAACTGACTGAAATCATGAAAGGCATGGCAACGCTTTCGCCAACAGAGCGCCCGCTCTTTGGCCAAAAAGTCAATGTGATTAAAACCTTACTGGAAGCGGCATTTGAAGCGCGTAACGCCGAATTAGAAACAGCCCAATTAGCCGCCCAATTAGCAGGCCAACAATTGGATGTCAGCTTAGCGGGAACCCGCATTCAACCTGGACACGCGCATCCCATTAATCGCTCGATTGAGCGCATTGCGCAATTTTTTACCCAAAATGGCTTTCAACTCGCCGAAGGGCCTCAGATTGAGGATGACTTTCATAATTTTACCGCCCTCAATATTCCTGAACACCATCCCGCACGCGCGGCGCATGATACTTTTTATTTTGGCGATGGCAAATTGCTACGCACCCATACGTCCAATGTGCAGATTCGCTTTATGGAAAACAATACGCCCCCCCTGCGAATCATCAGCCAAGGACGCGTCTATCGCTGCGACTATGACCAAACTCACTCGCCCATGTTTCACCAGATGGAAGGCTTATGGCTGGATAAAGACATTCGCTTCAGTCATTTGAAAGGCTTGCTGGAATCTTTTTTGCATACTTTTTTTGAAGAAAAACTGAAAATTCGCTTTCGGCCGCATTCTTTTCCTTTCACCGAACCCTCTGCGGAAGTGGATGTCTGGTTTAACAATCGCTGGCTAGAAGTCCTGGGCTGTGGCATGGTGCACCCCCATGTCCTGAAAAATGTCAATATTGATCCCGAGGCCTATCAAGGCTTTGCGTTTGGCATGGGAATCGAACGCCTGACGATGGTCCGTTACGGTATCACCGATCTACGTCTATTATTTGAAAATGATGTCCGTTTCATTGGGCAATTATAATTTTTTGGAGCAATCATGAAATTTTCTGAATCCTGGCTACGCCACCTTTTAAAACATCAGCTGAGCTGCTCCACTGAGGAACTCTGCGAACAACTCACCAATCTGGGCTTAGAAGTGGACGAATGCACGACCGTTGCCCCGCCCTTTCAAGGCATTGTCATTGGCGAAATCTTAGAAGCGGTGCAACATCCCGATGCGGATCGCCTGCGTGTCTGTCAAGTCAATACCGGCGGCCCCACTCCATTAAATATCGTGTGTGGCGCTAAAAATGCACGCAGCGGCATTAAAGTCTGCGTGGCCACTGTAGGTGCGATTTTACCTGGCGACTTTGTCATTAAAGAAGCCAAGCTACGCGGTGCCCTCTCCCAAGGTATGCTTTGCTCTGAAAAAGAATTGGGCCTGACTGAAACGCTCGATGGTATTCTCGAATTACCGCTTGATGCTCCACTGGGTCAAAATGTGCGTGAATATTTGGATTTAGACGACCACCTCATCAGCATTGAACTCACGCCCAACCGCGGGGACTGCTTGAGTCTAGAAGGGATTGCGCGCGAAATCGCGCTGTTCAACCAGATTCCTTTTGTCATAACCGAGGCCCCCAAACAGCCCACACAAAATGGCCAGAATCAAGTCAAACTCACCGCCAACCAAGCAGCACCCTTATATTGCCTGCAAAAAATCAGCGGCGTAAATAATCAAGGTATCACCCCCATCTGGATGCGAAAACATCTTGAACGCTCTGGCTTACGCTGTATCTCCCCTGTGGTGGACATCCTCAATTATGTGATGCTGCTCACGGGTCAACCCATGCATGCCTTTGATGCAGACAAAATCCATCATCCCATCGAGGTCTGTTTATCCAAAGGTCATGAAAAAACCAAATTGCTGAATGATACCGAAATCACCCTCCACAAAGACACGCTGATTATTCGTGACGCGGAGAATATCCTGGCTTTGGCAGGAATCATGGGCTGTTTGGATTCCAGCGTCACAGCCAGCACGCACACTATTCTTCTTGAGGCCGCCTTCTTTTCACCTCTGGCCATCGCAGGCAAGGCCCGCTCTTATGCGCTGCACACGGATTCATCACACCGTTTTGAACGCGGCGTCGACCCTCAATTGGCTACACGGGCACTCAATCTTGCAGCCAGCCTGATCGGTGGTCATCCAGAACCCATTCAGATTTACCAAGATACGGAATATCTGCCCCAACCCAAGCCGATTACGTTACGCATTGCTCGCATTGAAAAAATTCTGGGCATTCCATTTTCGCTAGATTTCATTAAAAAAACATTGACGCAATTACAGTGTCAAATTACGCAAAGTAGTGCAGAAAACCTGACTTTGACCCCCCCCTCCTTCCGCTTTGATCTCACGATTGAATCAGACTTGATTGAAGAGCTCGCGCGGATTTATGGCTACAATCAAATTCCCAGCGAATTACCTGCACCCACATTACAAACTCATTTTCTGCCAGAGCGCATCACCCCGGTCAATGCACTCCGCCATTACCTGATTGCCAGCGGCTTGCAAGAGGCATTGACCTATAGTTTTATTGACCCCGACTGGCAAACTGAATTTTGCAATTCCCCTCAATATCAACTGACTAACCCTATGAGTAGCGAACTCGCTGCAATGCGTCAACAAGTCTCGATTAGCCTTTTGAAGATTCTACAAAACAATATCAATCGTCAGCAAGAAAGCGTTAAACTATTTGAAGTTGGCCCACGCTTTATCGGAGAAACCGCACAAGAAGAATGGGTACTTTCTGGCGTTTTATATGGCGCAGGAGACTTTTTTGCCCTAAAAGGCCTCATCGAAAATATCCTGGAATTTACCCATGTAAAAGCCACGTTTTCCAAAGCTGATTTGCCACGCTTTTTACATCCAGGTCAAAGCGTTACTCTGCTGATCGATCAAGATATTCAAGGCTATTTGGGACGCCTTCATCCAGAAACTGCACAGCGCTTAGATTTACCGAGTGAGGTCTTTATTTTTGAAATAAAGCTGAGCATTTTAGAAAAAGGCCAAATCAACAGGATCAAACCTATTTCAAAATACCCCAGCATTCGCCGCGACTTAGCGTTTTTAGTCGCGCGCAACCTGCCTGCTGGCGATTTAATTGCGGCCATTCAGTCTGTGCATTGTGATTTTCTACAAGACGTCACCTTATTTGATGTCTATGAAGGCGATCGTCTGCCCATCGCGCAAAAAAGTTTAGCCATTACCCTGACTTTACAGCATTCCGAACGTACGCTGGTGGATGAAGAAGTACAGCACTATATCAGCAAAGTCTGTGCCTATGTGAAGAAACACTGCGATGCAACTTTGCGGGAGGGGTGACTTTTTCTGGAAGCTAGACTTGAGTGACTAGTCCCCAGAAAACTCACGCCTACAAGCTGCAAGCCTTCTCGTACTTTTGGCGAGTCAATATTAAACATTCTTTACTTATCTACTTTCAAAATTGCCAAGAAGGCTTCTTGCGGAATCTCCACCGCACCGACTTGTTTCATGCGCTTTTTACCCTCTTTTTGCTTTTCAAGTAATTTTTTCTTACGACTGATATCTCCCCCATAGCATTTCGCAAGGACGTTTTTGCGTAATGCTTTGACGGTGGATCGCGCAATGACTTGCGCACCGATGGCCGCTTGAATCGCCACCTCAAACATTTGCCGGGGAATCAGCTCGCGTAATTTTTCAACCAACATCCGCCCGCGATACTGAGCCTGATCGCGATGCGCCATTAAGGCCAGTGCATCAACACGATCGCCATTGATCAAGACATCCAGACGCACAATCGGCGCTTCTTGATAGCGTTTAAACCCATAATCTAAAGACGCATAGCCACGGCTCACTGATTTTAAACGATCAAAAAAATCAAGCACTACTTCCCCCATCGGCAATTCATAGGTCAGGGAAACTTGTTTGCCCACATATTGCATATTCATTTGGATGCCGCGTTTTTCTTGACAGAGCGTCATGACATTTCCGACAAATTCCTGCGGCACTAAAATATGCGCCTCACACAAAGGCTCACGAATTTCACCAATCTTCCCTAAATCGGGTAATTTAGAGGGATTATCGACATAGACCAAGTCACCATTTTGCATCAGAATTTCATAAACGACAGTGGGAGAGGAGGTAATTAAATCAAGGTTATATTCACGCTCCAGACGTTCTTGAACAATCTCCATGTGCAAGAGGCCTAAAAATCCACAGCGAAATCCAAAACCCAAGGCCTCCGAGGTCTCTGGCTCAAAAAAGAGTGATGCATCATTGAGACTTAGCTTTTCCAATGCTTCCCGAAAATCTTCATAATCTTCAGAATTAATCGGAAACAACCCCGAATAGACTTGCGGCTTTACTTTTTTAAATCCCGCCAAGGCTTCTGTCGCAGCAGGCCTCAGATGTGTCAAGGTATCGCCTACAGGTGCACCATGCACGTCTTTGACATTCGCCACGATAAAACCGACATCGCCACAATTCAAGACTTCACGATATTGCCGCTTGGGCGTAAAGACACCGATTTGCTCCGCATGATAACTTTGCCCAGTCGACATCACTAAAATTTTATCGCCTTTTTTAAGCGTGCCATTTTTGATTCGCACCAAAGATACCACTCCTAAATACGCATCAAACCAGGAATCAATAATCAACGCCTGTAAAGGCGCAGCAGGATCTCCCTGTGGTGGCGGAATACGCTTTACAATTTCTTCCAGAACATCCAAGACGCCCAGACCGGTTTTTGCGCTACACCGCACCGCATCCGTCGCCTCAATGCCGATAATTTCCTCGATTTCTTCCGCCACGCGCTCGGGCTCCGCCTGAGGCAAGTCAATTTTATTTAAAACGGGTACAACTTCAAGCCCCTGATCCATCGCCGTATAGCAATTGGCCACAGTCTGCGCCTCGACACCCTGCGCCGCATCGACCACCAATAATGCACCTTCGCAAGCAGAGAGCGAGCGAGACACTTCATAAGCAAAATCCACATGCCCTGGCGTATCAATAAAATTCAACTGATAGGTTACGCCATCTTTGGCTTTATAATCCAGGCAAACACTTTGCGCCTTGATGGTAATGCCACGCTCCCGCTCAATATCCATAGAGTCCAGCACCTGCGCCTCCATCTCACGCGCACTCAAGCCACCGCAGATCTCGATAATCCGATCAGATAAAGTTGATTTCCCGTGATCAATATGTGCAATCACCGAAAAGTTACGAATGTTTTTCATCACGACTAAAACTCTGATTTTTACGAAAACGCTATTGTACTACAGTAGGCGCGAATAGTCATGCGGGTTGTTAATGAGTGCTGAAAAAATCTTTTAAGGAGAACAATATGCATCATAAATTTTTTTCGACAATCCACTCGGCACGGACAAATTAATTCCAGCAAGTCCAAAATGAGACTCACCTTCACACATGAAAAAACGAGCAGCCCCTAGCGTTCTGACAATCGACAAAGCTTTCGACTTCTCTTCTAGCGTTGAGAGCTTTGTTATTGCTGAGACAATACAATTTTCACTTCGCACTGAGTAAAAAGGCAAATGTGTTGCACGAAACAACAGGCTGGTTAATGAGGTTATGGCTTCCGTACGTCGAGCAGCCGCAAGAGTATATGGCAAGATTTCATCCCGTAATTTTTGCATCGCTACCGCTACTGAAGTAAACTCAAGTAGCCCATCCACTACTCTTAATGCAGGAGGGTAGCTATCACAAAGTACCGACTTAAATATTTCAGGAGCCCATGAATCTTCAACATAACATGGAATAACTTTTATGCCACTTCCCTTTAGTTTGTTCAGAATATTATGCGCATGCTGGATACCTAAAATACATACCGATGGCACATCATCCTCTAGGCTAGAAATTGAGTGAACGATATGCTCATCTCTAGGTATAGCAACCTTAGCACAAGCCATTTCAAATGGCCTTGCGGCCGTATATAATTTTTCTTTTTCTATTGATGTAAGATCGAGTGAGTGAACCTCTATAGTGGCCTCCTCTGCTATAGCAAGAAGTTTAAGGCGAGCCCCTGCAGAGAAATAGTGCCTGATTGAGAGCACACGCTTAAAATCTGCCTCGCCCCCCTCTCTATAAATACTGAAATAGCAGCGTTAAATGCCGTTATAGCAGCTCCTTCATCAGCAAACCCTGCACTGATTCGTTTCGCTTGATAATCCTGCTTGATAGAATCTAGCCCCATGTCACGGGGCAACTCAAAACCTAATTTACCACACCAATTTTCTCGTATCAACTCTGCTGCTATCTCTGAGCCACTTGAGAAGGAATGCTGCTCGAAAATGATAATGATTGGATTTTTTCTTGGGATAAGCACAGCACGCTGCGCCACTCCACCGCCTGCATCTCCACCATCGGCTCCACCAGCCGCTAAAGTGGCGCGGGCTGATACCGCACTGATAGGCGCCTGTTTCTTTTTTCCTTTCGGCATACTCTTTTCCTTCCTATAAAAATAAAAAATCTAGAGCCTCTTGCAATATTATTTTCAGAAATGGCCAGATAAACAGCAGAATCTGAACGTATTGACGGCGTTAGGCGTCCGCGGGTAATTTTCCAGCTGTATTGCATCAAAAATAAACAATTTTTCGATTTTCCAGGCAGGGCATTCCCT
>CANJQG010000008.1 GCA_947476405.1 Thiotrichales bacterium | reverse complement strand
TATTTTTTAAAAATCCACTGCAAGCCTTTATTTTCCTATTGTGTATTTTTGAGGGCTGTTGTACAATACAGCTAGATAGAGGATTCGTAATCAGTAGGTCGGCGGTTCGATTCCGCCTGACAGCACCAGTTAATGATTCGCAGAGATGCGATAATGTCAAAAACAGTAGAAAAATCAAGTTATAAAATCAAATTCACGTCCGGAGAGATCCGGGGAAATACGTGTATAGCCATTGCAAATATGTATAGGATCATGTATAGTTTTGTGTATAGCAACAAAACTTAACGGAGAGGCTATGGCAACAAACAAATTAACCAGCAGATTCTGTGATATTGCTGAGGCAGGGACTCACTTCGATGGCGATGGTCTTTATCTCCTGGTTGAGAAAGATGGGAAGAAATACTGGCGTATGGCTTGCTACTTAAATGGCAAAAGAAAACTGCTGGCATTTGGTCGTTATCCAAAAATTTCACTGGCGAAAGCGCGTGAGGAGCGTGTGCAGGCGCAAGATCTCTTGAATAAAGGTATTGATCCTGTGCAATTTTCTAAAGAGCAAAAGCAAAAACATTTAGATGCGCGACAAAAAGAAGCTCAACAAGCGGGCAATACATTCGAACAAATTGCAAAACGATTGCATCAGCATAAAGGCACAAAAACAACCGATGAGTATCGCAATAGGATGCTTAGACAATTTGAAATTCATTTGTTTCCCTTAATTGGCCACAAACCAATTGATCAAATTAAAGGATCTGAATTATTAGAGATCTTTCGTAATATTGCAGAGAGAACAAATCATGGCCGTCCAATGACCTATATGGCTATAAAATTATGCCAATGGACAGGTGAAGTCTATGATCTAGCCAATATCGAAAATAACGATTTTGGAAATAATCCGTGTCGAGCCATTGTTAAACACTTGCCCAACCATAAGACAAAACACATGGCGCGCATTTGTTTTGAGGAGCTTTCGGGATTTTTGAAAAGTTTGGAAGCATACAACGGCTACTTGCTCACACGGGCCGCAATGTGGATGATGCTTTATACGGGGATGCGTCAAGCAAGCATGCGGCGTGCAGTCTGGAAAGATTTTGATTTTAAAAATGCGATCTGGCATCGACAACCCGAAAAATCAGATAAAAACGTTCATACTATCCCGTTGTCTAAACAGGCAATCACCCTTCTGAATGAGATCAAACCATTAACTGGCGGAGGCCCTGACGATTACGTCTTCCCAAGCGTGCGCAATGTGCATCATCCAATGAGTGAAGCCGCCGTGACCCAGGCATTGAGCAGGATGGGTTATCGCATGGTGGGCCATGGACTGCGTGGGGTGGTGAGTACCGCACTGAATGAGTTAGGGTTCCCTCCTCATGTGGTTGAGGTTCAACTTGGCCATAAGAAGGAAAGTAAAGTCGAAGCCGCGTATAATGACGCGAAACACTTTGAAGAAAGATGTAAGATGATGCAAGCTTGGGCTGATCATTTGGATGGGCTGCTTTGTCCAAGATGATCTTCCTGGCAGAGTTCTATGGTGCTCTCGCTTGGTAATGGCTTGTAAATTGATTTAAGCAGGTCAAATAACGGTTTAAAGTTTTCGAAGTGACTTGGGCTAAGGCTTTTTATAGTTTCTGCAAAAGCGGCTTTTCTTTGATTACAAGGGCCATAAAACCATAAACCTTCTTCTTGACTGTAATCAGTGTCATTTAGCTGGCTCTCAGAAATTTTTGCCCTAATGTTATTAATTTCCGAAATATTTCTTTTGGTTAGAGAGGTAATTACTTGGTGGGTTTCTAAAATTTCCTTTGAGTAAAGAAACTCTATTGGACAGTTTTTGTATTTAGTAAATTCTGCTTGTGGAGTAGGTAAAAATACTGCATAAACTTCATTGTTGGTTTTAGAGCAATAAAGATTGTCTGTTTGTTTATTGAAATATGACTGTTGTTTTAAGCCTTGTGTATCATAATCAAAAATGCCTATAACTTTATGTTCTTTAAATAATTCTGCCGGACAACTTATTAAAAATTGAGCCAGCTTATCTGCCCCGCCGCTTATATCGTCACCAACTGGAATAATCTCTCCACAATCATCTATTCCTAATTTTTCTCGAGCTATTTTGATATGAGCTGCATCGGTTTTGCCTTCAGTAAAAATAAAGATGTTTTTTTTGCTTCCAAGCATTTTGACTAGAAGGCTGCTTGCTTCTTGGTAGGTCATTATGCCATCAGAAAGTATACGAATAATTTCTCTTTTAGGGCGCTGCCTAATGCTTTGTCCACGCTCCATCCAAAAAAGATCTTCGTCATCTACATGTGCCACAGTAGAGGCGCTATGAGTAGTCATTATCACTTGAATGTTGAATTCATTGACGAGCTTTTCCTTAACAACTTCCGTGAATATCTTACTCATAGAGGGGTTTAAGTGAGCATCAAACTCATCTAGCAGAAACACTCTATTTTTGTCGCCTAGATTTTTGTTGTAAGCCCATAGAATTAAAGATACGATTATTTTTTCTCCACTAGACAGATCCGAAAATTTTATTGAGTTGTCAGCGGGGTTGCTTTTGTCGATGAAGCAAGGTACATAGGTGGTATGCTCAATTGGGGGCGTAATGTGATAGTGAAAGTCATATTTATCAAAAAGTGTATTAATTACTAGCCATGGTGGGGGTGATCCCAATTTTCCGTATATTTCTTCATCTGTTGGAGCATCTTCTTTTCTATAGTTTTTGAGCTTAATTTTTTCAACTTTTGATTGATATGCCTTGAAAACCTGTGCAATAAAAATATTATTAAAGCTGTTGTCGAGATATTGTCCAATTTCTGGAGGGATTCCATCTATTATCTGTTCATCGGTTAATTCACTAATCAATTTATTGTGTTGTAGTTGAATTCTTTCAAGAACGCTATTGTAGGTTGCGTCAGTTTGCTGGCTTTTTGCTTTTCTTGCATAATCTAGAATCACTGTATTTTGATTTTCAAGATGTGCAATTGTACCTGTTGGATTTCTGCCTATTATATCAATGTTATGATTGTATCTAATGTATTGTACTTGATTTTTCAGTGTGCTATTTGGCATGATCGTTACACTTTTAGTTCTAAATGTTGAAGTGGAATCTTCTTGAGATGCCTGAAATAACGCGTTGAAAAGCTGTGTTTTTCCTGAGCCATTAGTTCCAGCGATCACAGCAAATTTTGGAATATTGTCCCATATAAAGCCATTGATTAAACAGGCGTTTTTTTCTAAAAATTCAATTTTATTAATCACTTTCTAACCTCATTTGGCTGCTAAATTTTTTTGGTTGCGAGTGCGTAACATGTATGCTCACGCTAACATTGGAATCACTAAATCCATATCTGAAATACATGGGGGCAAATTTAAAAAAATCAATAAGTTGAATTAAATTATTAAAAAGTAATTCGGATCTTTATGTGGTCTGATTGAGGAAGTAAAATGCCGCCAAGATCAAAGTTGATGAAGGCGGCATGAAATTAAGAAAAAACTACTTTTATCGTGAAGGTTGTATTCTAGCTTGGTTGATTTTGCTTTCAATCCAAGCTTCAATTTCATTTTGAAGCCAGCCGACTGTTCTAGTCGTGAGGGCAATTTTCACAGGAAATTCACCAGTCTTCATTTTTTCATAAATGGTGGTGCGTTTGAGCCCAGTTAATTCCTGCACTTCAGGAAGACGCATTATTTTCATCATAATTCACCCCCTGGATTCTGCCCATCCCATGCCTCGGTGACAATAATTTTACGGCCATCGTAGGTTTTATCGAGCATGCCTTGAAGAGCCGCTTCGGCCTCGGCTTCAGTCGACATTTCGACGAAGCCAAAACCGCGGCTGAGTTTAGTATCTTTATGACGAATGACGCGGGCATAAACCACTTTGCCGATGGCCTCAAATAATCCCTTGAGGCCTGTATCATCGATTGAGTAAGGGAGTGATCCCACAAATAAGCGTTTAGACATTTTTAGTCTCCTGTTTGGTTAAAAGTTTTGATTGATTAAATCGGTGCCTTAATAGCTCCTTGAGGCCAAATATCGGCTCATCTACGAGATTTAAATCAGTGTTGCAATAGAGGTGAAGATCTAACATGGCTGCGCGATAGGCGTAGCCGAATATGTCGTAAAATTCTGCCTCGTTTTCCAAGCCTTGATTGTCGGCGAAGATCTCGGCCAGTTTGTGGCTGACGCTTTTGAGTTCCTGTTGAATAAAGTCTGGGTTTGGATGAGTATTAAATCGCAGGGCCAGTTTTAGGAAACAGGCTCGGCTGAGATAATGGTGCAGCTCAAAGAATACGAGTTCATAGAGTTTGTTATAATCCATCGCCATCATGAGACGCATGAAGGGGTGGTTCAGAGGGTTAAGCTCTGCTTCCAAAGTCGATAAACGTGCGGCTTGTTTGAGCCATTTGTAGTATTTGCCATTGCGCTGATTTTTGAGATGTTCCTGGACGGCGATTTTTTCAATCCCCGTGAGCTTTCTGTAGGGCAGTTTGGCAAAGCCTATATTCAAATGTTTGGCGCTGACTGTCGTGGTGGCTTTGATCCAGCCTTGATAGTAGCGCTCCATTTGCTTGTGTTTTTGTTGTTTTAAGCTAATGTTTTTCATTTTATTTTCCTTATTGTTATTATTTGTAAAGGTTTTCAACAGGGTTTCTGTCGAAAGTTCCTTGCAGAAAGGGCTCGTTGATGTAGTAGAGCTTTTCGCAATGGATGGGGCTTTGGCCGTGGATAAAGACAAGCTGTTCATCAAACGGAAGCGTGCTGATCATATCGGTATTGATTAGATTTGCAGAGTGTTCCTGTTCGCTGATCGAAGAGCTATTGCCATTTTTTCCGCCGTTCTTGTTTTTACTGGTGCTGGTGGTGCTGACTGTCCTTGTTCCGCCCAGATAAGTGATTTTCTTCATCCCCTCATCGTCCGCGACCCTAAAGGTTTGCACCATTTCAGAGCCGATAAAGAGGTCGGCCTTCTTGTATTCCATGATTTGGCTGAAGGTTTGGAAAACCGACCAAACAACGACGCCTTTTGCGCGTAATACTTCAATCATCTCTTCGATAATCGAGCAGTAGCCAAGCTGGCCCTGTTCATCAAAAATGAAGAGTGAATAGGTATCTGGCATTTGGCTGGGGGTCAGTTGGACTAGCCTGTTTCTAATGCAAGATAAAATCATACGGACTACGCGACTTTGAGGCTTGACTTGATCCTCAGGCATAATCACATAGATATCCATTTTGTTTTGCAAGAAATCGTTGAAATCAAAGTTGGTCGTGCTCACCAATTCTTTCAAATCACTATTTCCAAGCCAGCTCAGCTGCCGAATCGTGGTTGAAAACACGCTGCCATATTCATCAGATCCAACATTTAAAATGACGGATGCTGCATCGCGACATTTTTCAAGGCCTGAATCCAACAGGTCTTGTAAGAGTGTTTTAAAGTCATCTTTGTATTGCAATAGTAATGCTCTTACTTCGACAAGATTTTTGACTGGTTTTTTCACAACAACCCATTCAATCAAAGCCTCAATCAGCATGACTGCACATTCTCTAAAGTGGACACTGTCCGTATTGAGATAATCACCCTGCACGACAATGCTGTGTGCAATGGAGGTAATAGCGCGGTCGCGCCCTGATTGATCTTCAGGGATAAAATCAAAGGGATTGAAGCAATAGAATTTATTGGTCAATTCATGGGATTTATCTTTGGTAAACTCTGACTTTTTGGTGACTCTGAATGGGTCAAGTGTGACGATTTCATGGCCGAATTGTTCATGACGTTGGCGTGCAGTCACCGCCCACAACTCACCCTTTACGTCATGCACGAAGCACTGACGGTTTTCGGTGAGTAATGCGGGGATAATTGCCCCTGCGGTTTTGCCGCCTTTCGGTTGCGAAATAATCGTGCGGTTACCCAATGGATAGCGCAGATATTTGCCGTCTTTATCTTTGCCAAAAATCGTGCCTGTTTCGTTATAGGCACCCATAGTTTTGAGGTCGCGTTTATCTGAAAACTTCGCCTGGCCATATACTCCAGAGGTTTTGGGTAGACGATTGCGATTGATTCCAAAAAGACCGAAGCTAAAAGCAGCAAAGGCAGCGGGAACCAGATATAACCAGCCATATTGGCTAAAGTAGTTTTTCAGAAGCGCAAAGTGTGCCATAGCGCCCATATGATATTCTTGGGCAGCTACATTAATCGTCATCAGATCAAAGGCAAAAAACAGAACTAAAACGGCAAGGCCTGCCACACCCACGGCTGCTACGCTTGCGCCCAGCAGCATGGAGCTTTCTTTGTTGTTCTTGTTTTTGGTGGCATTAAACCAAGCATAGCCCATTGCGGCTACATTAATCAAGGCATAAAGAATAAACATGATGCATTGATCGCCGTAGGAGTTGGGCATAAAGCTGGTTTCACCTACGGCAAATTGGTTGTAGTTGTGAATTCGAGCCCCACAGGTCAGGAGGATGGACAAAAGCACCATCCCTGCAAACAATGCAATTGACTCGAGTTTTGACTGGCTCGAAGGCGCTTGTCTTGCGGCACCGATCCAGTTTTGGAACAGATTTCCTTTTTTATTATTGTTAGACATGATTATTCCTTGGTTAAAGTAGGTTGATTGAACTGAGGATAAGTCGTTAGAGTCGAGCCATAGAAGGGCGTTGAAGTATATTCAGCGCCCAAAAGTGATTCTTCATCTTGATCTCTCCAAGAGTTCAACAGATTTTTGAGGTAATACCGCGCGTGCTCATCCCCGTCACTCGACTCAGCGTCAGAACTGGATGCAGCAAGAGAAATTTCTTCTCTTGCACAGGCTTGGTAAATTTTTCTGACGAGGAGGCCAGTTGCTGATAAAATCAGCCCTGCACCCGCACCCAATAGACCTGCGTAAAGCAGCTCTGTATTGGACTCATCGGTATAAGGTTTGGCAATTCCCGCACTTGCGGTGGCCAAAAGGCCACCCGTTACAGTGCTGATTGCTATTATTGTTAGGTTTTTCATTTTAGTTGTTTCCTTCGTTGTAAGGGCCAGTGAAAGGGATATCGCGCGTAACCAGCACATTAAAATTGTCCCCTGGCCGAATGTTAATTGTGGGCTGAACATTGATGTTTTTCTGGATCAGCTCCGTTGAGGTTTGCCCCAATTGTTGACCCATCGCACTTGCAATAATTTGCTGATTGGTGGGCGTTCCGTTTGAGGTATTATTGTTGGGTTGCGACAATTGCATTCCCGCGCTAAATAAACTCATCAATAAAGCTGAGCCGTAGATGCGGATATAGTGATTGTCGACTTGGTCGTGCAGACCTGCGAAACCGCTTAAATCAGCGCCGGGCATTCCCTCGAGATCGATATATTGATCATTGGGGAAAATGACCCGAGTCCAGACAATCAAAACACGGCTTTGACCATAGGCCACTTGGGAGTCATAAGTTCCCAATAATTTTGAACCTTGTGGGATCAAAACATTGTTGCCCGTTTTAGAGTCATAGACGTTTTGTGAGACCAGTGCCTGGATTTGACCTGGTAGATCAGAATCAATCCCTGTGATTAAAGTCGCAGGAATGATTGCGCCAGCCATGACCATATAGGGCGATACAGTATTTTGCACACCTATTTTGAGTTGGTCATTGCCACCCGTTTGGTTTTGCAAAAAGCTGTTCTTTTCGCCTTGCATGTTTTGATCATCTTGGCTTGGAGTCGCGGCTTGATTGACAGGCATCGGTGTAACAGCGGGAGTGGTAGGCGCAGCATTATTGCTGCTATTGCCACCCATATTACTGCCAGCATCGAATCCATTAGGCGTCAAACTGCTCTGCATACCATTTTGAGCTGCTTGTTGCGCTGGATCTTGTGTAGCGCCATTTGCTTGGCTGCTTGCGCCATACCCCTGAAATGGATTGTTTCCAGCTGGGCTAGAAGTGCCATTATTAGGGGAAGTAGTCGCGAGCCCAGACATATTGGAGGGCAGATTGCCCCCCGTTGTCGAAGTCGCTCCATTTGGTGATACAGTACTAGAACTTGTCGCTCCAGCATTTCCATAGGCTTGATTATGAAGTTGAGTCAAAAGGTCTTGACCTTGTTGATTCTGATTGTTCAACTCATTGCTGTTGATGCTGGTTGATTCTTGCGGGGTATCTGTAGTGGCAGTCTTTGGTGATAATCCAAAGACTGCCCAGAGAAGATAAACCCCTAACACTGCAAAGACGCCGCCAATCAGATATTTGCCCTTGGTACTCATTTTTGTACCCGTAGGTGCTTTGGGAACAGCGCTCTCAGCCTTTTGGGGGGCTGGAACTGCTTTTTGTTCTTGTTCTACCTTCACTTCTACTGGTGCTTCTGTTTGTTTAATATCAGTCATGATGAATCTCCTTAAAACCACGAGTGATCGAGGTTTTTGTTTGTGATGACGACCTTCACTTGGTCACCGCCCACGCCTGATACTAAAACCGCTTGAGTAAAGACACGGTCAATCACAAAGTCCACAGTGCCGTCGGATTCCGTCTTTTTGCGGAAGTTGACGAGCTGATCCTGTCCATTGTCTAAAACAAATAGAACGGGTAATTGTGTGCTGTTCACTGCATTGGGAAATTGAATGATGGTATGTACACCGTCATCAAAGACCCTCAAGGGTTTCCAGGTTGGTGATGCGCCGCTGATCTTGTAATTGAAATTGACATTATTAAGGTCAATATTGGTTCCATTAGCAGATGCAATCACATTTTGACTTTTCTCTGTTTGTTGACTCAAAGCGCTATTCATGGCGTTTTGAATCTCCTGATTGGTGTCATCTGGATAGTAGAAGACAGCCTGGCGCACGTAGTCTGTGTTTGAAGTCAGCAAAGCGATGTTATAAATTCGCTTGTCTGTTGTTAGAACCAGATTAGTGGCAAGATTAGGTGCTTTAGGTTTGACCACAAGCAATTCCGCGCCATTAGGCCACGTGCCACCTACGAACATAGGCTTCACATCCCAATTCGCCGTATCACCCAGTGAGATATCTTTAATCAGCTCACCTTGTTGAAACAGGATGGTGCAGATATGCATGGGCTCACAGGCAATATAGATCTGTTGAGTCGGATCATAGGGGAAGCCTTCAAAACCGTCTGTTGTGACATGTGGCGCTTTACCTGTCTTCTGATAGCTTTGGTAAGCCATGATGAGGGCAGGGTTTGAGCCATAGCCAAAACTGGCTTCGATATTCGGCGTTGTCTGCATCGGTACAGTCACTGTTTTGGTGACGACTTCCGTTGCAGGTGCAAAAGTTTGCCTTGCAGGGGTGCTTGAACACCCCATTAAACTCAGCATGATTCCTGCGGTGCAGGTGCTTAAGGCCACGAGTTTTAATCTATTGGTTTTCATTATTGTTGTACTCCATTGTTGTTATTAGTATTGATTTGTTGAGTCCAGGTGAGGTCAGTGATGTACAGCCCCAGAGGGTTGTAACGAATATCTTTGACATCGCCCAGCTTATAAGTGATTTCGGCAATAAAGTTGTTTTGCGAAACCGGTTCATTAGCCAAAGTGGTGGTTGTTTCCTGCCAAGCCACTTCATAGCTGTTATTGGTGCGTTTGATTTCATACAGCACATTGATCGAGACCTTTTCAGTTTTGCCTACAATCAGCGGATTGTTTTGCTGATAGTAGTTGCTCAATGTGGTGAACGCATTGCCTGTTGTCAGGGCTTGTGCCGCATAGACATTGTCTTGATCTACAGATGGATCTCCCGTCACACCGCGTGAGTAGAGAAGGAATTTGTAGAGACTGCCTTTGATAGCATTTTCTGGAACGTCGCTGCCGCTAAAGCTGCTCGCTTCCATCCCCGTCACCACGCTGCCATTGCTGGCGACTTCGACGACGTAGGGTTTTAGGCGAGACTGGCTTGCGATATGGCCGATCACACATCCGAGGAGGATGATGACCAGGGCCAACATTGCAATAATGCGGTAGCTATTTTCCAGTTGGGTGACCGTGCTGCCGTAGAGTTCATTCCAGGCGGCACGGCCTTTTACATAAGGGCTATCCCGATTTTCAATCTCGGCATCTGTTGCCAAAATATCAGGCGCACCCTGTTGTTTTTTCATTAAGTTGATCATTTTGATCTTCATTTTATTTTTCTCCGTTTTGTTGAATTCAAGAAGTTTTTAGGATTCTTGTCTTTGGTTTTTTTTGATTGATTTTTATCAATCGGTTTTATTGTTTTGGTTTTCACCGTTTTTCTCCTTATTGATTATTGTTGTTGTTAAAAAGATCACCTTGAGGTGGGCCATTTGGGCCAGGTAAGTGAATGACTGGGCTATTGCTAAATTTAGCTTCATCGATCACAGAACTGATTCCATCGTTAGAGCCTCCACCAAAGTGAGTCAGCATGGCTGTACTCAGTGATCCGCTTTGCCCCTCCAATAGAGGGATGTTGCCGCCAGGCATGCCGCCCATGTCAAAACCAGAGGATGCATTGTCTGATCCAAAGGCTTGACTGAGGACGCTTCCAATGCCGCCTCCGACGCCAGTTGCTGTACCTGCGCCTACTCCAAGGGCAAATTTACCTGCTGCTATGGCATGGGTTGCAGCAGTAGCGCTATTCGCAACGGCACTCATAGTGGTTGCTTGCGCGTCCCCCATATGACTGATGGCAAAAGCTTGAGATGCAGCAGAGGCAATTCGACCAGGAACGTGTTTGACGATCATGTAATAAACCAGCGCACCCACTGCAACGCCCAGACAAGTTGTCCAGTCATCGTGTTGAGTCGCTTGATTGATCATCGCTGCCCAATCCTGGCCGATCGTGATTCCCACGGCAATCATGACGTAGAGCATCATCAATTTAATGCCGACGCCGATCGTCATGCCCATGTATTCACGGGCCATTGGTAAGGTGTAGCTGGTCGATCCAAAAGCGATGAATAACGCACTGACTGCGACTAAAAAATAGCTTTCGATCAATGTGATCATCAGATCCGCTGCAATCAGACCGTAACAGAGTACAATCATGATGCAGCAGAAGGTGCCGAAGATCGCGAAGGCAATATTGGTCAATACACCCCAGCCGTTAAAGCTTTGTAGGATGGCGCTCGCAATAGTGAGACCCTCGTTGACGACGCTTGATGGGTCAATTGCCGTAATTGTTGAGCCTGCAATCCCTAATTGTGTGAAGGAATTAAAAAGCTCAGGTAGCAATGTACCTGCGTTGGTGATCAGGTAGTACAGAATCGAGATAACAATCAGGTTTTTGATCGTGTGGATCATCATGCCTGTGAGATTGCCCTCACCACTCAAAATATTTTTACTGATTTTGAGGGTGAATTGAATCAGCACTAAAATCACCATCAGATGCATCCCCGCGCTCTCAACCTGATTAAACCAATGTTGCGTCGCCTGGAGGTATTCTTGCGTAATCGTGTCAAATATTTGGATCTGCATGATTAATTCCCTCCATTAAAATTCGGCATATTGGAAAAGCCATTTTGGTTTTGATAGGTCGGATAAGTGCTATCCATTCCATTCACCAGATCCTGTTGAACGGACTGATTGGCTTGATCTCTCTGGACTTGATACGCCATATAGGTGTTTTGCGAATTGATCTGAGTCATTTCCAGTTGGCGTAATTCCTCCATCTGGTTTACCATTTCACCTGAAAGCATATTGCCCGCTTGCAGGGCTTGCATCTGCCCAGTTGGGCTGGAGGCAACCGCACGTAAAGACTGGATGGTTTGCTCTTCTGAAGCAAAATCCGAGGCCTGAAGTGAGATTGAATCCAACGCCCCACGCACCGTATCCAAAGTGGTGTTTGACCAATTTTGATAGGATTGCTGATAATTCTGCGGGGACTGATAGCCTGGATAAATCTGTCTGAAGCTTTGATCCATGCTCTGCATGGTGTACGCCAAAGACTGACCTGTTTGGATCGCATTCCCCAAATTTGCTAGGGTTTGCGAAATATCCGTCCAGTTGAAGCTTGCAAAGTTTTTAATGTTTTGCGCTTCGACCTGGAACTGCTGCAATTGCGTCTGATACGCCTGCATCTGCTGAATGACCATCTGAGTGGTCTGCACTGCTGTAATGGCATTGCGACCAAAGTTAGCCGGATCAAACACCAGAAATGCATAAGCATGACTGGTGGTGAGGGCAAGCAGGCAAGAGGCAGCTAAAAGTTTTGCTTTCATGATGCCACCTTCAGGCCCTTGTATTGCAGCCAGGATTTGATCCAGCTTAGATCTTCGCGGTTGTACAGTGACATAAACTCATCGACATCCTTTTTGCTGGATACACCGATAAATGCCAGTGTCACAGGCCCGAGACCCAAAGTGATTAAACGATTATCGCGAGGATAAGTGACGTAATAATCTCGTTTGGATTTAGCCGAAGAGATGATCTGAATTTGCCGTTCATTGAGTCCACAGGATCGATAGATGGCTTTTGCCTCATCGGTCATGGCATCGTTGGGCAAATAGATCTTCGTTTTGCAGGATTCCAGCAATACAGCGCTAATCTCAGATTCCGCCGCATCCTTCAGAGATTGGGAAGCAATGACAATCGCAACATTAAATTTACGTAAAGTCTTGAACCAATCTTTAAGTTTTTTGGCGAAATAAGGATTGTCGAGATATAGCCAGCCTTCATCCAGAATCAGCAGAGCTGGATGACGCTTTTTAAATTCCCGATAGAGTACCCGAAACAGGTAATCAATCACGGGTAGATAAAAGGCGTTCTTTTGCTCTAATAACCAGCCCATTTCAAAGGCCATCAGCGAACTGATGCCGATTTGGTCTTCGCTGGAATTCAGTAGGGATGACATAGACTCTGATTCTGTATAGACACTCAAAGCGCTACGCATTTGCTTATCCTGAAGCATGTCGATAAAACCACTTAAATTCCAAGTGCTTCTTCCAGAGTGCCGCAGATTAAAGAGTGCATCACGAATTTCGCCTTTTTGCTCTGGCGTTGGCGTGAGGCCTTGTAGCTCCATCAGGTTTTCAATAAAACCCAGCGTCCAGTCAAACTCTTCATCGTCATCGATATGAGACAAAGGTGCAAGGCTGATGGACTGGTTTTTGCCGACATCATAATAATCCCCATTCAGCGCTAAAGTAATCACTTTGTTGGAATTATCTTTGTCAAACACATAGACCCGCGATTCAGGATATTTACGGTGCTGTGCCATCAAGAGCCCTAAAAGTGTCGATTTACCTGCGCCAGTAGGCCCAATAATCATCGTATGACCAATATCTCCAACGTGGAGATTGAATCTAAACGGCGTCGCACCCTGAGTCGCTGAATAAAATAGCGGTGCAGAGGCGGTTGGGTAAAATGGACAAGGGCAAAACTCTTCGCCTTGGTAGATGGCGCTTACAGGGGCCATGCACCCCAATTCATAGGAATTAAGCAGAATCTTACGAATGTTGCGATCCCCGTGGCTTGGAAGGGATCCCAGATAAGCATCAATAGCATTGTAGTCCTCGTCTTTAACGAGAAATCCCAGCTGCTGAAGTGAGCGTGAGACCAGACGAACTTCTTCATCTAATTTCTGCGCATCATCATTCATCAGCACAATGACATTGGTCACATAGCCGTACCGTACCAGATTGCTTGAATTGGCCGTTTTCGCCTCTTCAATTTCAGCGACCATTCCGGCGGCATCTCCATTTTGAAGTGTCGCAGCACCACCAAAGGCTTGACGCGCAATGCCTTTAAAGCCCAAAGCCTTTTGATACCAGCCCCGACCCATTTCTTTCAATTTGGTTTCGGTGCCGTTTTGGCTCAGAGGAATAAAACGCAGTGACCAGCGATACACAATCGGCAGGCTGTTCAATCGTTCCATTACTGTTGGGTATATTTCAGCAGGATATTCGGAGATATTAATCACCCGAATATGTTTGTTGCCAATTCTGGGCCTGATCCCACCCACAAAATTGTCATGGCAGAGATAAGAATCCAGAAATAGCCCAATCGGTGGAACCTGCACCACTTGGTTTTGACCCGTCAAGCAATAATGCAGATAGGTCAATAAGGGTTTACCTGTCAACCGTTCCAGTTTGAGATATTTGCTCAACACGTCCATGAGGTTTGATAAGCGCTCTTCAAAGCGGTTATACAAATCCTTTAAGGTGGTTTCTTTAAACGGCTGATCACTGTCCAAAAAGAATTTCTTGATGGAGGACTTCATTGCCGGAGTCGGCAAGTAGGTCAGAGTCAGGTAAGTTAAGGTATCAAAGTGCGAGCCTTCGGTCTGATATTGGCTACGGCGTTCATTCTCAATCAGGCGTGAAACCTGATCAGGAAATTGTTGTGCCGAGCTATAAGCAGTCGAGTGCAGACGCACTAGGTTAAACTCGACCATCCAGCCTGAATCAGTCATTTTTAAAGCATGATTCAAGGTCTGAGCAATTTGATCGAGTTCACTATCAGTGGAGGATTCCACATCAGGCCCACGGTAGACAAAACTTGCCGAAAAGGCACCATCTTTCATCAAGATGGCTTTGTCGTTATACATGAGCATATAGTTGAGCAGCTCATTGAGGCCGAGCTGTGTGGCCTTTTTATCCAAGTCACGACGAGTGTCGGAGACTTGAACCAGCGGCCTAAATAAGCCCGCAAATACTTTTGTAAAGTTAAACATGATTTTTATTTCTCCTAAAATTGAGGGATAGAGGGTGTTTTTTGTGAGGATGGTTTAGCCCGCGCAAAACTAACTGGCGGATAAAACCCTTTGTAGCGAAAGTGATTGATCATCACCTTCATGATCTTCGGATCCTTTTTAAAACCCCACACGGCAATCGAGTGGAAGAATACAAAGACCATGGGGCCGACCAGTGCATAAGGCATGTGAAAGCGAGTCACATACACAATCAATACGCTGATCAGGCCGTAGAGAAACAAAGGCGCTTTGTCGACCCCCATAAACAGCATGTCGCGACTTAAAGCACGGTTGATACGAATAGGTGTTCCTCTCATGGTAAAGCGCCCTCCCTAAACCACTGCGCCAGACATGCCAGGAACCATGAGGATTAAAGTCGGTGCAGCTAAAACTAGGCCGCCTCCAACCAATGCGCTCACCACCTGTTTCATGCCAACGTCATGGCCTTTAAAAATCCAGAAGAAGCCTGCGGCAACGATTCCAATCGCGGTAATCAATGCGATTGGCGCGCCCTGTAGTTCGTTCAACATCTTGTAAAGAGCGCCCGTGAAGGCAAAATTGTCCGCGGTTGCTGCAAAACAAGGTGTTCCCGTCAGCGAGAGTGACAGGGTCAGCAACGCTCTGCGTGACTTTTTTCTTAAGAGACTCATAAAGTATGAGCCACTAAGCTTAGGCTTCGCGTTGATGATCAGGTTCTTCTTGATCTTGATTTGTTTTTTATTCGTTACGTTTTTCATTTTGGTATTACTCCATTTATTATTTTTGGTTGTTATGAAGCTCGGCCCTATGCCAGCTCCTTGAATAAAAACGTCGCACTCTTGGAGTCGTAACCCGTCAGAAGAGAGACATTTTTAATACGGCGTTTCATTGTCTTGTTATCGCGTTCAACAGAGACAATGACTTGAATCGTTTCTAAAAGTAGAGAAATCGGTTTGACGACCCCAGCCTCTTCAGCCAGAGACAAACAGCGCTCAATCGCAGAATGGGTGTCATTGGCGTGGATGGTAGCAATGCCACCAGGGCAGCCCGTGTTCCAAGCCTTCATCAGGTAAAGCATCGCCTTATCGCGTACTTCGCCAATGATGATGCGGTCAGGCCGTGAGCGCATCGCCACATACACCAGCTTTTGCAAATCGATTGGAATCGCAAGCAATAAGTTGGTCGTCATACGCAGCACGTTTTTAGCTGAACACTGCAATTCTTCAACGTCTTCCAAAATGAGAAGGCGTTCGCAGTGGTCAACAATCTGCGTTAATTCATGAATACAAGCATTGGTGAACGTAGTCTTGCCTGTTCCAGGCCCACCACAAACAAGGATATTTTTGCGATCCCGAATGGCAGCGCGAATTGCCTCGGCTTGCACCTCAGTCAAAGACTTCTTATCAATGTAGTCAGAAAAGGTATAAATCAGTTTCGCTTTTTTGCGAATGGTAAAAGATGGCGCAGACACAATCGACGGCAGAATGGCTTCAAAGCGAGATTGATCCAGGGGGAATTCACATTCCAAAATAGGATTGTCCTGATTAGCTGTCATGCCTTTGATGCCTGCCACTTTGCGGATAATTCGCTCAGCCTGTTCAGCCGAAACATTGCCATAAATGCGCATTCCATGAATATGATCCTCAACCCACAGGACGCCATCAGGATTTAGCATAATCTCAGTGATTGCCTCATCGCGGATGGCGTCTAGGATTGGACCCGAGCATTCTTGTTCTAATTGTTTTATGCGCGGATCAAGAGGGCGATCCAGCGAGTGTTTATGAGCGCTCATGCTGGACTCCTCTGAACAGCCGAGAATCTTGTTGTGTAGCAGGCCAACAAGTTCACAGCGGGACTAATTCTCCCACGGCACGGTTTAATGGTTTGCATATTTCCCTTCATCATCACCGTGGGAGAAACTGGTTTTGCATCATCAAAATATCGTTTCACTTTTTACACCTTAAAATTATTTTTGAACTTCATGGTGCTATGAGAACACACTTTGAAAAGACAAAGGATTCATTGCAAAATTGGGGCATAATGACTCCATTTAAAATGGACACAGTCTGTGGACTATTTAATGCTCATTTGTTTTGATAATGATAGCTTGCATGCTTTATTTTTAAAGGAATTAGATAGATGCTATTCCAGGGGGTTTTTTATGTTTTTTAGAGAAAAATTGGCAAGTTTTCCATTTTTTAGGTGCAAGGTTACAGCACTCTAAAATGAAATATTTTTAAAATTAAAGTTGTTTTTGTCAAAGAAAGTGTTTTAGAAGTAGATGTAGGCCCAAAATAATGAGAATACACCCGAAGATCCATCGTTGAATAATTAGCCAAGAGGCTTTAGAGGTGAGGAAAGAAGAAACAGAACTGGCGCTCATCGCAATAATTCCGTTTACTGTTGTGCCGATAACAATTTGGATCATTCCCAATGTTAGAAATTGTGAAACTACGGATCCATCTTCTGGATGGATGAATTGTGGGAGCAGTGACAGGTACATCATTGCAATTTTTGGATTTAGCAAATTTGTAAGAAAGCCCATTTTAAAAAGCTTTGCAGGAGGATCTATCTTCAGTTTTTTAACCTGAAGAGGAGAGCGCCCACCTGGACGTAGTGCTTTCCAAGCTAAATAAAAAAGGTAACAGGCCCCTGCTATTTTCAATAATTCGAATAACGAAGGATAGGCAATGAAAATCGTCATAACACCAAGTGCCGTACAAATCATATAAAAGAAAAAGCCAACACAAACCCCTGCTAACGAGATCAGTCCGGCCTCGCGTCCTTGGCAAATCGAGCGGGAAACAAGATAAATCATATTGGGCCCTGGTGACAAAGCCATGACTAAGGCAACACCTGCGAAAGATAGGTAAGTAGATAATGGAAGCATGAATTGCTACAGATTTTTGCTTATTGAAGCATTAAAGCATACTGTGATGGTAGGGGCAAATCAATTTAAAAATTTTAGGGAGTGGCCTTTTTAATTGCTACGCTTCCTTGCCAAAACGTGCTATGGATTGGGAATTGAAATTTTTCTTGATCCCATCCTTTCATGAGGCCATTGTCATGTTCGGTTAATAGTTTCGGTGAGTAAAAGTCCCCACTATCTTTTTTATGATAAAAGATATATTCGTAGGCAGATAAAAATTGATGGAGTTGCGAGTTTTCAGTCAAGAAGTCATTATTTAACAGGTAAGTATGTAATTTTTTAAATCCCCAAACCAGCGATTCTAATTCTTGAACATTCGTCAGTGCAGTATTGGTCTTAAATGGCAGGTAATGAGAAGTTGAATAGCTAATGGATGCGTACAAAGGTGTTTCATTTGGATTCATCCAGTCAAAATAAGCTGGGGTGAGAATTAAGGGGGCATAATCCTTAAGTTTGTAATGCTCTAAATAAGTAGACTGTAGCAGTTTGAGGGGAAGAGCCTCTTCGTTTTGTGCGACTTTAAAACCAGGCGTATGGCCCAATCCAAGGCTCAAAAGGTATAGGATCTCCTCTGATTGTAAGAGTGTAAATCGAATGGGGCGCTCATGTTGAATTCGATTCATCGCCCTTGTAATGGTGGTTAGGCTGAGGTGAGCATTGTAGCTTCTCTGATATTTTTGATTGAGGATATGGTAAAAAGACTGCCACGCAGGGTCATGTTGATAATCGCCCCAGCTTTGTCCGAAGAATAGCACCTGACATTTCCAATTTGATTTTATAATCGGCGCTTGTGCAATCTCGCGAAATACATTCCATTGATCGTGAAACTGATCTGGCTTTTCGCTGTCTATGTTCAGGGCCTTTTGAATTTTTTTATGATATTGATAGTCGCTTATTTTGGCAGGCATAAAGGCGCTGCGTGCGCCTGCTGTGATTTTCCAGTCTTGTGATGACCATGCCTGAGCCTGATTGCCGAATAGTTCTTCTGAAAATGCCATCTCCCCTGGTCTAAACATAGCAAAAGTTTTAGGGCGCTCCCCAAACTCAAAAAAAAGTTCGCACGATTTTTCCAGCACAAGAAATGGCCGTGGTTGGTAAGCGCTAATAATTTCTTCGCCATATTTGAATGTTCCAATTTCCAATGAAAGTGATTTATCTGGATTCAGTTTATCAATTGCCTCTGCAAGGGGGCGATTTACTTTTGCGACTTTTGCCCTAATATTCTCCCAAGTTGTTATTTCATGCGCCATGAGATGCCTCCATTTTAGATTTAATCGCAACACATCCAGCGCGAAATATAGGGCTTGAGTCGCAAAATGGGAGTTTGCTAGTTTCCAGATCAGTGTCGATAGCGGGGTCAAATTTGGCGATTTCTGCGCTTTGTCGGACTTTGTTGCTTGGATCAGGGTGGTGATGAAAAAAGGAAAAACTTTTTGAGAAAAAGAGGCTGTCCTTGGCATCTTCCACGGTTCTGGCAAGAAAAAGTTCAAAATTAGGCAGGGTTTTTTGTACTTCCTTTAATTCCTCGAGCCCAGAGGTATGGCTGCGCTTTCCATTGTTCTGTTCATTATTTTGTAGGGGGTAGTAGCAGGGGCGATCTGATTCTGGGGGTGCGGGTTGGACAATGCTTGGGGCGTAGGTAATGCCATAAATTCTGATTAATGCCTCCTTAAATAAATCAATTGGTGCTAACAACTCATCGGTGGCGAAGGAAAAGCCTGGCAAATAGCCTTCACTAATAAAATAGAGCTGTTTGATATGTTCCATGATTGCAGTCGGTGTTTTGTAGGCATTTTCGCTCATGAAGCTTTTCATATTGAAGTCAAAGCAAAGTTTATTTTCAAGAAGGATTTGATATGGAGCACAAGATTGGCGGAGTGCATGGCGGAGTCGATTACAGCGCTCGCTTAGAAAAACAGTTTTTTCTACAGAAATAGTGAGAACGCGAGCACGCCAGCTACAATTCGCATTATGTGCAAGTTGGCAAAGCATGGCCCACTCGCTCGCGAGGCTTTTAGGCGCTTGCGGATTAAGATGATAATATTTGACTAGCTGGCGAAAGGCATGGGTGTCGCCAATTTTGGCTGATACACAAATAGATCTGGCTCCAGCAGTCATATTAAGATTTTTTTGTGGGCGGACAGGTTTGAGGCCTTTTGCTTCATCAATAAAGAATACCTCTCCAGGCAAGCCAACATGAAGTGGTGTAAAATTTTCACCCTCTAAATGTGTCTCAAAGCCTCGCTCTAAAATAATTCCAAAAGAAAAATAATTGTCGGGAAGTTGTTTCCTTAACTGGCAATTGCCATCTTTAAAAATATATTCCCCATACTCAAATGAAAACTCTTTGATTATAAACTCATTTATCTTGAACTTTATATCCTTTACATATTCAAAGAACTCAAAATTTAACTTGTTCAATCCAGGATTTATTGTTTCTGTCAGTTGGGAAAATGTCTTTGCCATATTTTTATTATCTAGTTTAAAGCTATCAAATAATAATATATTTTAAGGCAAAAGTAAATACCTGTAGGAGTAAAAATTTTAAAAATAGAGCTTGTGGTGTGATTTATGGAGTAAATTTTATTTCAAAATTACTCCAGGATCAATATAGATTTGCTATGTAAATAGCAATTTTTTAACTAAGTGTTATCTTTGGTACATGTTTCTGAGCCGTTTCCGCCACCTTCATAGGTGGGTTCATAATAGAACTTATGCAAGACGGTATGAACCTTTCCATTCAGGTCTCGATCATGTGTAACAACTGCAATCCCCACTCCGCGATCTGTGGGCATTTTAGGAGAGGTGTTTTCAAAGTAAATAGCGGCTGTATTTCCGCTGGCAGCCACCTCTCCAAGGTATATATCTCCAGTATCTTCTGTCAATTTAAAATGATAAGCTCCGTAGTTATTTGCAAAGTCACTGTTTTTAGCATCTAGTGTTAGCGTTAGTTTTGCATTTCTATAGGCTCCATCATGCATATCATAAGTTTGGCATGTCCATGCCCCGCTGAGCCCCAAGACATCTGTTGTGGTTGCAGCGTATCCTATTGCGTTCAGGCTAAGTCCTAAGGCCCCCGTTACTAACATGCGCTTTAACATAATTTCCTTATTTGGTTGGTTTTAATTTTCACTTATCTTAGACGATCCGTGGTAAATAAATCAAGCGGTATGTAGTAGATAAATTTTTTGCCTATTAAATATTCCCTGCAAGTTGTTGTTTGTATACAAATAATCTGGCAATCTATACAATGATTAAGTCTTAGATGAAGACTAAGATTTGCAGTTTTAAAGTTTGGATTGACCGGAGTAAATATATGGTGGAGTATAATGCATTGTTTTTTGGACTTTACGAATTATTTTTTAAAGTGATGAGAGAAGAAGTCGGAGAGGAAAAAGCATTACAGATTTTTCGCAAAGTCATGGAGACAGGCCTTGCGCCTGCGTTTGGAGCTGATTTCAAAAAAGGGAAAATTGATGAATTTGTCAGGATAGTTGGTGGAGTTGATGAAGCAGTCGGCCTGAAAGTGGAGTTTATAAAAATAAGTGAAAATGAATTTTACTTCAGATTACATAATGATATTTTTCCTAACTTAAAAGGCTTAGTTAATCATGATAAGATAGATGCAATTTATATGCCGTTTAAAGTCAGTTACATACTGGGTGGTGATTGGGGGTATAGATGTACAAAACATTTATGGAACAATGACCCCTACATTGAATTTCATATTTTCAAAAAATAGTCGTTTACATAAGGAGATAAAAGTGTACAAGTTAATCAAAGCTAAACCTGTTCATGCGAAACAGATTATTCCCTATTTGACCATTACCTGTTATTGGAAAGAGTTTGCAGAGGGGAATAAGCTGAATCAGAGTTATGAAGATTTTATGTTGCAGTGGGTTGTGAATGACCGCTTGCCCTTTACAACCGTGCTAGTCAAAGAAGGCGATGAAGATACAATTTATGGTTGTATCATTGCTGCGACCACTGAACAATTGGGCACAATGCCGGATTATACGCCCCACGTTCATTCGCGGGTTATGGAGGTGTTTGCGCCTTGGTTTCAATTTCCAGTAAGTGATGGTGTGGTGGTTGAGTTATTTGCGGTAGCAAAAGAGCTCCGTGGCAAAGGATATGGGGCTAAACTCTACCAGGTAGCAGAAGATTTGGCGAAAAAAGAAGGCAAAAATTGCATTTCTGCGTTCGTTTGGGCTTGCTTCCCTGATTCCTTGATTACCTTCACTCGCAGGGGCTTTATGGTTACAGATTGTATTCATTTTCCTGATCCAGTTGGCATTCCTTTGCTTTATATGCAAAGGAGTCCGCAGCATCTCGAGACCAAAGATTTCTTTCAGTCAAAAGAATATCTGAATGCAAAAAATATGCTGTTAAGTTAATTGATTTAGCTTGGGCGCTGCTATTGCAGCGCTCTGGCGGGAGGGAATGATGTCTTTTCTTAAAACACAGGATGGGAAGCCGAATTATTTAATTTACACTGTAACCGTTTCTTTAATACTCTGGGTTACGCTTATTGTTTCAAGTTTTTTCATCAGTAATGGTGCCGCCAAAATTAGTATTTTAGCCGCTAAAATCGAGTTTGGCGTTCATGTTATCACTCTAATGCTCTTCGGATATATATTGTGGAAAGTCAGTAAAGAAGATCGCAAACCAATGATCTGGTTATTCTGCATTAGCATATGGCTATTTTTCGTTGATTTCTTTTTTTATATTGCAGCATATGCAAATAACACTTACCTCATGAATATGTCTGTTATTCAATTTATGTTGTATTACAGTCCGTGCATTGTTTACTGCTTCATCATGATCACATTTTTAGCTAGAATCCTGCTTAAGCAAGTTTTGCAATTGGAGCGCTTTCTTAAAATCATTGGCGGACTTGTGGCAATTAATATTGTGACTGTCGTATTGTTCTTTACGTCCTTACACTATGCGTTTGGCGTCATTTCCTGGGAAAGTATTTCGCAAATGTCGATGCTTGGCACGGAGCTCATTTTATTTGACTTTGCCATTTTGGGGCTTATTTACGCTAATAATCGAAGTGTATTCTTGCTGCTTTCTGGAACTATTTTTTTAATTATTGGCGATTTCTTTTTAACGTATTCATCCATTTCGCAGACTGTTGCGTTATTTTCATATGGAGAGCTTTTTTGGTTGATGGGACTTTTATTTATTTTGTTTTCGGTGGTGAGTATTATCCAAAACCAGCATTATTCAATAAAGTCGTGGTTCAGGGCTGGGAATGTGATTCAAAGTCGTTTGGCAATCTGGTCTGTGGGTACCTCAATTAGCGGATTCCTTTTATTTTTTCTTATCGCATACGTTTTTTCTATTGTGAATAAGCAAATTTTTGTTGGCCTTCCTTTGTTTGTTATGTTGTATTCCATTATTGCGGTCACATTTTCGATTTTTATGGGGCGAAGTTTTGAAGTTCCCTTTAATAAATTGATTAAAAATGTTCAGGTATTTATGAATGAGCATCACAAGGAAAATCTGGATAAAGATTTTTCGATTGCGGAATTTGTATTTTTGAATAAGTTTGTGATTGAAGCAATCGAAGTTGTTGAGGATAGAGATCAGGCCAAAAAACATTTGGGAGAAATTTCTGCGCAGGTTGCTCATGATATTCGTTCTCCTTTATCTGCCCTTAACACATGTTTAAAAATGTTGCCACAAATTCCAGAAGAGCAGCGTATCCTGATGCGTAATGCGGCAAATCGTATTAATGATATTGCGCACAACTTACTTGCACAATATAAGGGCCTCCCAGCAAATAAGACAGACAGTTATAAAGTATGGCTCTTAGCGCCTTTGATTGAAAGTATCATTTCAGAAAAACGTCTTGCAATTGAAGAGCGTCCCGTCAAGATAGAGGCAGATATTACGGCTGAAGGTGTGGCCGCGTTTGCTGAGTTTGATTCAAATGAGATGAAGCGACTTCTATCGAACCTGATCAATAATGCTTTAGAGGCGTTTCCTGACCAAGTTAAAGGGGTTGTCACTATTTTTCTTGATGCAAAACATGATGTAATCAGTTTAGATGTGATTGATAATGGTATAGGGATTGCGCCTGAAAACTTGGAAAAAGTCGTAGAGCCGGGGATGAGCACTAAAGAAAAAGGCCACGGTTTAGGTTTATCACATGCCAAAGAGACTATAGAGGCATGGGGAGGTAGTTTGATTTTGAGTTCTACCGTGGGGGTCGGCACGAAGATTTCTCTAAGCTTGCCACAAGCACCCGCCCCTCGTTGGTTTGTTTCAAGTATAGAGGTTTCCGATGAGATGCTGATTGGTGTTTTAGATGATGATCAGTCCGTTCATGATGCTTGGGATCAGAGACTGCTTGCGGTCTCTAAAAAATTGCAAATACAGCACTTTAGGGGCTCAGAGAGCTTTATTTCCTGGTATCGGGCTCAGGGGCAGCCCGTTCAGGTGTTTTCAGATTATGAGTTGCTGAGTGATCCCTTAACTGGACTGGAGGTTCTCGAGCAGCTTGGTTTGGGGAAAAATGCTATTTTGGTGACTTCGCATTATGAAAATCCTGATATTATAGAACGCTGCCAAAGAAGAGGGGTTCGCCTTTTACCGAAAAATTTACTTCCATATGTGCCAATTGAAAAAGTCATCATGAAAAAGCAGGCGCTTGAGCGCAAGGCTTATGATCTGATTTTGCTGGATGACAATCCAGACGTTACTAAGATGTGGAAAGTTGCAGCCTCGATGGCTGGTAAAAACATTTTGGTATTTAATGATGTGGAGGATTTTGAAGATGCGCTTGCTGCAATTGATTTTGCAACACCGATTTATATAGATTCGGAATTAAAGGATAATCTTCGGGGTGAGGTTTATTCCCAAACTATATTTGAACAGGGGTTCAAAGTGCTTTATCTTGCGACGGGTCATGACTCATCAAATTTTGATGATTTGCCATGGATTGTAGCTATTGTGGGTAAAGACGCCCCGTTTATATAGGAGGAATGATGTCATGTCAAAGCATGAAATAACCACCACCCTTACCACATTAGGTTTTCAGGTAGATGTGGTGGAAAAAACCCTACCTGCATTGTTGGCTGGGTATCTGGCTGCCGTCAATTCTGGTCTAGTTGAAGCAAAGTTATCTGTGACTCAGTTAGAATATCTGGGGGAAATAACAGGTGAGATGACTGGAAAAGTTGCCGCAGTTAAAAGCTTTCTGCACAGTATGCAGCCATGAAAAAATAGGTTACAATGCTTAAAATATAGCTAGGAGTGTAGTGATGCAATTAATTCGAGCGCTGGGTTTTTATTTCCCTACTACTGTTTTGTTTGTAGATGATGATCAGAGCTTTTTAAAGGGGTTGAAGGTAAAATTTGATGGTCAGTTGCTGGCTAAGCTTGAAACCAACCCATTATCTGCTTTTGATATTATGAGTGGTCAATCACTGCAAGATGAAGATTTAATCGAAACTATAGACGAAGATGAGCTCGATCAAGATTATGCTTGCCCGATTAATATCCCCCTTCCTGCGATTATTGAAAAGGCAAAAAATGCTGATCGATTTGATGAGGTCAGTGTCATGGTTGTCGATTACTCTATGCCGGAAATGACAGGATTGGCCCTGTGCGAAAAGTTGCAAAATCATCCCGTTAAAAAAATTATGCTAACAGGCGATAGTGATCAGAGTATAGCGATTGAAGCATTTAATAAAGGGGTGATTGATCATTTTGTCAGAAAGGATCGCCCTGATTTAATTTCCCATCTTTGTGGTGTTATTCAGCTGTTACAACAGAAATATTTTCAGGAGCGCACCAGTTTTATTCTGAAGGCGGCGCGAGCGATTAGTCCTAGTTTTTTGTCGTCAGAGCAGTTTTTGCCAGAGTTCAACCGTTTTATAGCCAAGCATGATATCGTTGAATTTTATCTGATTGACCGCGGAGGAAGTTTTTTTGCGCGTAACAGGAGGGGTGAATCTTTCTGCTTTCTCGTGAAAGATGAGGAAGAAATGGCAAGATTAATTGCTATTGCAGAGAATGCGGATACTTTGCCACAAATTTTTGATGCGTTGAAAGAGCATAAGAAAATGGTTTATTTTTTAAGAGAGAGGGATCAATCGCGTCCCCTTTCCGAATGGGCAGAGATTTCCCATGCGGTTTCTGCACGAGCGGATGGCTTTTTTCTTGCTTATGTCGAGGGGCTAATTAAAATTTAAGCCTTTATTTTTCGATGCCAGAGTACGGGGGCCACACTTTCGATTTTCGCCTTTTGTATAACCAGGTTTGGTATATCTAGTTCGAGATTGGTTGCAATCAAAACAAAATATTTGGGGTGGTTGCGATCAATGTGCAGCTTACGCAACAAAACTTTACCATCCTCTAAGCTTGCAATCACATTTTTTCCTACCGCTTCAAAAAGGTTTGCGGTTTTTACGCCTGCAACTATGTCTCCTGGTTCAAATTGGGGTAGCATGCTTCCATCAGCAATTTTGAGATTGATTGCTTCTGGCGAATGAGCGTAAAAAACCTCTAGCTCCTTTTTGATATCTTGATTTTCCAGCTCCTGAAGTGTTGGAGTTTGCTCCTCAGCGTGGTCTGAGGTGGCAGAAACAAGTGTGGGTGGGTTCCCTACTTCATACAAAAGCCAGTCTGCACTGCAATCAACTCCGGCTAAAAGTAATCTCTCGGCAACATGTTTTGCACCCCAGCGCGTCAACCCGCCAAAACGGCCTAATTCCCAGCCTTTATAAGTGGTTTGGTTTAGGCCCTCTTGTTCGCAGATTTGTGCGCGTGATAAGCCCGCAAGAGTACGCGCTGTTCGTAGGCGTTGTCCGCGTTCCTCTGGTGTTGGCTGCACTTCTATCATAGATAAAAAGGGTATTAATGTTTGTTGATCTATTCTAATAGTTAGTTGGATTTCATGCAAACTAAAGATTATATCGAATGACTATCATATGAAAATCAAAGCATTAACTTATATAGTAGTAATTATTTCAAGAAGTTTGTTGACTTGAGTCTAAATCGGGAGTAAAAATAGCATCAATGTAGTAAAAATATGTAAAGTTTTATCTAGTCGTAGTATTTTTAAAAATGAAAAAGGAGAAAAGGCATGATTAGGCAATACACACAAAAAGGTGATCCTCGTTTATGTGTGAAGTTATCGGCAATTTTAGTGTCGGCACTTAAACAGGAAGCAAAAGAAAACAAACGTCGGTTTCAGGATGAGTTAGCTATGAGATTATCTGCAACTTTCAAAAATAATATTGAATATCGTACTCGTGCCAGCATGGTGCTGCCACAACTCAGGAACGATGACGATCTGGCTCCTTATAGCCAAATGATTAGTGGTGAAATGCTGGGGATGTTACTTGATGCAGCTGCGCTTGAGCAGCACTCCCTGGATGAAGAGGTTTCTTTTCGTTTGAAGATGAGTTTTATGGAAGCACAGGCTTTGCATACATCGCAATTATGTACAAAAGTAATTCGACACAAATTAACCAAAAATACTAGAGAGGCTCAGCGCACTTTGATGGAACAAGGCCAACGCTACATTTTTGAATTGCAGCAGTTAGAGATGAATATTCGATACGAGTCATGGCTGCCCGAAGAGATGAAATTTAAATCATTTGAAAAAATCAACGTTAAGAATGAAACAGTTGAGATTCGCAAAAAGATTGCCGAAGAACGTCGTTCAATTATTAATGAAGATCGCAAAATAGGATTTTTTTGGCATAGGAGCTAATCCATTGGTAATGGGTTAGGAGTATTTTTTGAAAATGGAGGATAGAGATGGAGATGTTAGACGATTCTATACTGTCAGTTGCATCAATTTGGACAGGAAAAGAATTTGAGTTGAGAGAAACTATGATTCACTATAAGAACTCAACAATTGTGAAAGTTCTTGGGTCTGGATTGTGTGGAACCGATCGGCATTTGATGGAGTTGCCTGCTTTTAATGAGCGTAGTTTTGGGCATGAAATATTTGCTGAGATTATCAGGGTTGGTGATAAATTAAATTCTGTTGGCGGCCATCCCATTAAACCAGGTGATAAGGTTATTGTGACTCCAGGCGTGCCCTGTATGGAATGCGCGATTTGTACCACTTATGCTGGACATGAGCATATGTGCGGTTCCAGAAAGTCCCATGGGTTTGCTAAATATTCCACAAAGGACTTTTTCCCAATTGGTGGTTTTTCAAATTATATGGAGCTTGTTGACGAATTATGGGTGGTAAAAGTTGATGACGATCTTACTTTTGATGAGGTGATGTTTGCTGAGCCCGTTGCTATTGCAGTGAAAGCTGTTGAACGTGGAATAGGCGGAGCCAAACAAGAGTTTGAGTTTGGCCCTGGCGTTGCTATGCGCGCAGCCATTATAGGCTTGGGCCCAATTGGATGTGCGACAGCATTCGTTTTGAAAAGCTTGGGGGCAGAGCTAGTCGGGTTTGATACCAATGAGTGGAAGGCACAGCATGTTGGACAAATTTTTAATTTTAAGACCCTGGCAATTCCTGACGGTTCAAATGACGCATTTGAATTTTTAAAGAAGAAAAACGAATTAGACTTTGACTTGGTAATCGATTGTACGGGTAGTCCGCGTGGTCTGGAGCTTGGTATAAAGGTGGCAAAACGAGGTGGCCGTATTATTGAAGTTGGTTCGTTTGCACCAGGCACAAAAAGCTTCATTAACCCTGCGGATATTTGTAAGAGAGAGTTAGAGGTCTTTGGCTCTGTGCTTTCACCTGCCTTTACCTATACCAAGGTTTTGCGTTTGCTGAGAAAGTTCAAAAATTATGACTTGAGTAAATTAACAACGCATCATTTAACTTTAGATTCAATGAATGACGTTTTCAATATTGTGGATCAAGACCGTTTTATCAAGATTCATATTGACCCAATTTTTAAATAATAGGAGAGTAAAAATGACACATACAGTACAGTCACCTGATCGCCCACGCCTAAAAATCAAAAACAGCCCGTTAAAGTTTCCGGTCTCTCGAGTATTTGGAATTGGGCGGAATTATTCAGCAAATAGAGATGCAGAGGAAAAAGACGAGAACAAAACAGTTCTTTTTATGAAAGATGCCTACCTGTTGACTGCGGCTGAAGACGGCATATTTTATCCGCTGGATAGCAAGCAGTTGCGTTATGAAATTGAGCTTGTTGTAGCTATTGGTAAAGAAGGCTGGGATGTTTCAGTAGAGGATGCGGAAGATTACATTTTTGGTTATGGAGTTGGAGTTGATTTTACAAAATATGATCTTCAAGAGGTCGCTAAAAAACACGGCTGGCCTTGGGATCGGGGCAAATCCTTTGCTGGTTGCGCACCCTGCTCTGAAATCACCTCAAAAAGGAATGTGACGCTTAAGAATAATAGAATTTGGCTTAAACAGAATGGCGCTGAAATGCAGCATGGAACACTGGATCAAATGATTTGGTCTGTGCCGGAAGTTATTTCTCTGGTGTCAAAAAGCTTTGGACTATTGCCAGGAGATCTTATTTTCACAGGAACACCTCAGGGGATCGGCATGACTCAGAAGGGTGATGTTCTTGAAGGTGGTGTCGATGGGGTTGATGCCATTAAATTCCAGATCAAATAAATGGGAGGATGTATGAAAGTATTAAGTAAACACGCGATTTGGGATGGAAGTCGATTTAATCACTTAGAAAAAGAAATGCTATTCAAAGATCGGACAATCGTCAAAGTTATTTCTTGTGGCTTTTGTGGCACCGATAAGCATACTTTAGAAGAGCTCAACGTCCCAGGCGTGTCGCTGGGGCATGAGATTTTAGCTGAGGTGGTGCATTTAGGCTCTAATCATAAAGTCGTCGGAGGTGAAAAACTGGTTGTGGGCGATCGAGTCATTCTGATTCCTGGGAAAAATTGCGGTGAATGTTATCACTGTTTGACTCACACGGGCCATGGCAATTTATGCCAGCATCGTACTGCACATGGTTGGGGCTATTACTCAAAAGATGACTTTTTTCCTGCGGGTGGGTTTTCCACTCATGTGGAATTAATGGATGATGCTTGGCTGGTACGCGTTCCAGACGAAATTCCTAATGATATCGCAGTGCTTGCTGAGCCACTCGCCATTGCAATACGTGCGGTGGATCGTGCAATTTCTGGCATTCGGCCAGATCGAGATTTAGGGGCTGTGGTAGCCGGACGTGCAGCAGTGATTGGTACAGGCTCGATTGGTTATCTTGTGGCATATACCTTGCTATCATTGGGTTTTGATGTCGTTGGTTTTGATATTTCACCCTGGCGCTGCGAATTTTTTAAAGAAAATTTAAAGCTGCCCTGCATTCATGTGCCTGTTGAAGACTCTAATAAAGTGGATCAGTACATCATCAAGCAGTCGCCTGTCCAAGATTTTGATGTGGTTTTTGAGTGCGGTGGAACGACATCAGCCTTTATTGCCTCTTTGATTGCGGTCAGGAAGGCAGGAAGAGTGATTGAGCTTGGCAATTATATTCAGCATGAAACAGCGGAGATTGATCCTTCTTGGATTTGCCGTAAAGAGTTGGAGCTTATTGGATTCGTTTTAGCCAATCCATTTACCTATGTAAAAGTGTTCGACTTGCTGAAGCGCAATAGCCTCGATCCTCTAAAAATGGTTACTTCCCGCGTTGGTTTAAGCGAAGTAGGAAAAATTTTAGAAATTGACCATCCACATCAAATGAAGGTGATAGTAGAAAATGATCTATAAACGATATAAGAGCGTTATTTTTGACCTTGATGGAGTGATTATTGATAGCTCTCAGGTGATGCAGGTCGCTTTTGAATATGCGTATCAGCAATTTTTTCCTAAGCAGAGAGCGCCATTTTCAGAATATGTGAAGCACATGGGCAAAGGATTTTTATCCATTATGGATGCGATGAATTTGCCACGCGAGATGTATCCTTTTTTTAATCAAAAAAGCATTGAGCTCATTTCTGAAATTGTCGTCTTCGATGGGATTGTGCCCATTCTTGAGAGGTTAAAGGAGCAAGACTGTTATGTTGGTATTGCGACGGGTAAAGATGCTTACCGAACCAAGCAAATTCTGGACGAGAAAAAATTGTCTTCTTATTTTGATTGTGTCATATGCAGCGATCAAGTAAAGCGCGGAAAGCCCTATTCTGATTCGGTTGATATTCAAGTGAATCAGGCAGGACTTGATCGGGATGATCTCGTTTTTATCGGTGATTCGACTTCAGATATTCAATGCGCAAAAAATGCATCGGTTTCTTCAATTGCTGTTTTGTGGGGAATGGGGAGCCGTGCCGATTTACTGAAGGAGAATCCTGATTATTTTGCCTATGACCCCAGAGATTTGGAGTTTATTTTGTGTGATGGCTGGCTCCAAGAAAGAGTAAATGTCGCGTAGCGGAGAGAAAAGATGAATGTCCTATTAATTGGTGGTGGCTGGATTGCGGAGACTGTGTATGTTCCATTTTTAAGTGAAATGTCACAAATAGAAACGATCTATATTCAGGATTTAGATATAGATTTGGTCAAAACAAGATTTTCAGCTTTTGATAAGGTAAAGGCGGTGAGTGCAGAAGACAGGGCAAATTTAAATTGTCAGCATATATTTATTTTGACCCCTAGTTTTGCTCATGCCGAGGAACTTCAGAATGCACTCCGTGATGATGCAGTTATCCTTGTCGAAAAACCAATTTGTACCAGCCTAATGCAGGCAAAAATGCTCGAAGAAGTCGCAAGCAAAAGCAACGCTAGGGTTTTTGTGAGCGCGCCTTTTAGACACCGCTGTGATATGCAGGAGTTGAAGAAGGTTATTCTTTCCGGCGAGTTGGGTGATATTTATCATGTGGAAATGGCCTGGATGAAGCGCAGAGGTACGCCAGGTTCAGCGTGGTTTACCCAGAAAAAATATTCTGGCGGCGGCGTGCTGGCAGATATGGGGCCTCACCTACTGGATTTATTTTATTGGTTATTTGGATCGCGTAAGGCCAAAAACTATCTTGCGGCAACCTCTTCTTTATTTCTCGAATCTGGTGATGCTTATGCAAATTGGCATGCCAAAAAAGAACATTCTACGGCCCCCGATGTTGAGGATAACTGTTTTGCGCTATTGACCTATGATGACTTGAGTTTGGCTTTGAATATCGCTTGGGCAAGTGATATTGAAAATGACTATGCCTTGATTCGGGTTTTTGGTAGTAAAGGGGTTCTGGAAGTAGTCACTTCAATCGGGTTTTCAACTAATACACTCTACAAAGAGACAACTTTCAGTCTTTCGCATGCTGCAAAACCCCAAGTTAAAACTATGGAAATTGAGGACCGCAAGGAACCATTTCGCAAGCTTCTTCACCAATTAATTGAAGGCCAGATCGTTAATTTGCCACGAGCAGAAGAGGCGCTGGTTGTTGCGCGAGATATTTTTAGACTTTACGACTCTAGTCAAGCTGTTAAGGGAGGCGGTCATGCGTAATCAATATATTGTTTCAGCCTATGCGACATCCCCCTCTTTTTATCAGTGGGATCCAGTTGCAGAGGCAGCTTATTTCGAGCGATTAGCTGCGTGCCCACAAATCGTAGGAGTTGAGCATCCGTTTCTACCTCACTCAGACAAGTATCCTTTGGATTGGTTGTTAGAAAATATACCCAATCATTGGGAATTAGTAATCACTTTGTTGCCTCCATTTATGCAATTATCGAAGAGTAATCCCGATGTGGGACTTGCGTCTTTAAATGAATCGAGTCGTTTGTTAGCTATTTCAATGATCAAAGAATTAAACCAATATGTTGGTCAGTTGAATGCTGCGTTTAAACGCAAAGTGGTGAAGGCCATCAACTTCCATAGCTCACCTAAAAATGAAAAAGGCCATATTCGCGGTGATCAGCACCAACTTAAAAAATCACTGACAGAAATTATCTCTATGGATTGGTTTGGCGTGGCATTAAATCTGGAACATTGTGATGCATACAGTGAGGCTTCACCTGAAACTTCAGACAAAGGATTTTTGGCCTTAAAGCATGAAATTGAAGTAATTCAAGAGGTGGGGAATTTTGGAATTGTCCTAAATTGGGGAAGGTCTGCGATTGAATTGAGATCCACAAAAGGCCCAATTCATCATATTAAAGCAGTTGCAGAGGCAAAATTACTCAAAGGATTCTTTTTTTCTGGTTGCACAGAAAATGCTTCAAGCCCTTATGGTGCTTGGAAAGACACACATATTCCACCGCAAAATTTTATGGATGGACAGTATTTGCAGAATGATAGCTTGCTGGGTGCTCCTGAAATTAGAGAGGTCTTGAAGCTATTAAATGAGCATGAGGTTTTTTTAGGTGTGAAAATTTTAGATCCTCACCCCAAACGTGACTTAGATCGCTTGGCGGGTCTGAATCTTGAAACAATTGCAGCGATTAGGCGAGTTTATACATGCACGGGTGTTTGCAATGGTCAAAAATAAAAAACCCTATCACGAAAAAATGCTCTTTATGGTGTTGCTATTCATGATGTCTGGCATGGCGTTTTTCTCCTCTGATATTTATATTGCTGCGTTCCCCGCCATGGGGCATGATTTGGCGGCATCACCTGATTTAATCAAGGGGACAGTGTCCATGTTTTTTATTGGGCTTGGTGGGTCACAGTTATTCTATGGGCCAATATCTGATTATGTCGGGCGGAAAAAAATTGCCGTATTCGGTTTGGTTGTTTTCATTGTTGGATGCGCCTTGTGTGCTTTGTCAAAAGACTACTCCATTTTTCTGTTTGGGAGATTGATTCAAGGAATTGGATCAGGGGCTACAACCTGTTTATCTCGAGCCATAATGAGAGACTCTTATACAGGGGCGCGACTTGTCAAAATTATTTCGTATGTGGGTATGGGGGTCGCCTTGATCCCCGCCATAGCACCATTGATAGGGGGCTATATCCAATATGGTTTAGGATGGAAATTTGAGTTTGCTTTTCTTATTCTCTATGCCCTTATTTTGCTAATTCTGTTGAGCGTAATTGTACCGGAAACAAATGCCTATGTGCGCCAGCATAAAAAAAGTGTTCTGCATATTGTGCGTGATTACAAAAATACGCTGATGGATTTTGTTTTTTTGATGCATGTCTTAACTGCCAGTTTTTTTGTCTCAATGATTTATGTGTTTTATACGGTGACCTCTTATTATTTTCAAAGTGATCTGCATTGGACTGAATTAGAGTACAGCAGAATTTCTATAGCCATTGCTATAGCGATGTTTTTGGGGCGAAAACTGAATACATTTCTAAGCAGCAAGTTTTCAAGAGGTCAGGTGATTTTGATTGGCACTGGTCTGGGATTGATTTCAGGGCTGTGTATGCTGGTGCTTTCATCCATTCTCATCAATCCATTTATCACCATTATATTGCCGATTAGCCTTTATGGGGTTGCTGCGGGGGTTGTTTTTCCGAACACTTTTGTTGGGGCCACAGAGCAGTACAAGAAAACGATTGGCTTGGTGAGTTCATTATATGGTTTTACTCAAATGACTACGGCTTTTCTTTTGATCTCCCTTTCCTCATTGCTTGGCGTAGCCTCGATTGTAGGCGTTGGAGTAATGATCATTTGTCTGGCTGGTTTTTCCCTCTGTGGGATGTTGTATTTGAAAGAAGGAGATAAAAATGATGCTTAAACGGACTAAAATTGCCTCACCATCTGAGCTCAAAAAGGAGCTGTCCCTTTCTGCTGCGGCACTCAAGAGTATTGAGTCAAGCCGTAGGGAGATTCGCGCCATTTTGGATAATAAAGACAAGCGCTTACTGGTTATTGTTGGCCCTTGCTCCTTTCATGATCCGAATGCCTGTGCAGAATATGCGGGTCGGCTGCATCAATTGGCGGACGAGGTGTCAGATAAACTTTTTATCGTGATGCGAGTCTATCTTGAAAAACCGAGAACTTCTCTTGGTTGGAAGGGTTATATCAATGATCCCTATCTGGACGATAGCTTTAAAATGGAGGAAGGCGCGTATAGATCCAGAGAGTTTATGCTGAAACTCTGTGAATTAGGTTTGCCCGTCGCAAGCGAGATATTGAGCCCCTATGCTCATTTTTATTTTGATGATTTACTCAGTTGGGCGGCGATAGGTGCGCGGACTGTCGAGTCACAGCCACATCGAGAACTTGCAGCAAGCCTATCCATGCCAATCGGGTTTAAAAATCCAATATCGGGAAGTATTCAGACCGCGATTAATGCCATTCTGTTTTCGATGCGCAAGCAAACTTTTTTAGGTGTCAATGAGGCGGGGGGAATGGATATCATTCAGGCCCATGGAAATCCTTATTCACATCTGGTGTTAAGGGGCAGTCAAAATGGGCCAAATTATGGCAATAAAGATATTATGGCAGCGGAGCAGATCCTCGAAAAACATGGCTTACCTAAGAACATTATTGTGGACTGCTCGCATGATAACTCTTCAAAAAACTATAAGCAGCAGGAAGTGGTCTTGTCTGATCTGATTGCACAGATCAATGCAGGAACCAGTTCAATCAAGGGCGTAATGATAGAAAGCTTTATTGAGGATGGCAATCAGCCCGTCTCTGGGTGTGCCTCGAATTTTAAATATGGCTGCTCTATCACTGATCAATGTTTGGGTTGGGAAAACACAGAGGCAGTCATTCGAGAAGCATATCAGCAATTGAATATTTAACGAAAAGGAGAGGGAAAAATGGGCGCAAAGTTTTCAGATCGCGTTGTAGGCCAGAAAATGTCTTACATTGCTTCATTAAATCAGCAAGCAGCAACTTTAGGTGCGCAAGGAATCAAGGTGATCAAGCTTTCTGGAGGTGACCCTTCACATGTTCCAGACGAAATGTTGAATATTTTGCATGACATTAAAAACGAGCCAAAAGAATCAATCTTCAGCTATTCCCCTATTGCTGGGTTTGATGGGTTACGCGGAATTTTGGCAAAAATCGCATCTGTGAGATATGAGCATCATTATGAGAAAGAAAATATTCTGATTTGTTCTGGCGGTTGCTCGGGTTTATTCCTCAGTTTGAAGACTTTATTAAATCCTGGGGACAAAGTATTGATCCAGGAACCATGCTGGGAATACCTCCCCCGTCTGATTGAAAATTGCGGTGGAGAGGTCGTCAGAATGCAGTATTTTACTGATGCGTATCGGACTGATGATTGGCCCCTATTGATTAAGGAAGTACAGGGTCATTTAGAATCTGGAGTAAAAGTCATATCGATCAACTCCCCCTTAAATCCCTCTGGGAAAATTATCCCTGCACAAGTCACCAGCATTTTGATTAAGTTGGCAAAGAAATATGGGGTGTGGTTTTTATCTGATGATGTGACGACAGACTTTAATTATGTTGAAGATGGGAATCGCATGATTGGCAATCCATCTAATTTTATTTCGGTGAATTCCTTCTCCAAAAATTTGGGTATTACAGGCTTGCGTTGTGGCTATGTCGCAGGCCCTGAAGAGTTTATTAATCATTTGAAAAAGTCCCAGCTGTACACGTTCATGTACCCCAATAGCTTGATTCAAAAGGTCATGGAGCGCTATTTGCACGATGGTGGTGAAGCCTATTTTGAGTTTATTAGAAAGGTAACAACGGAATATGCTAAGAACGCTGAAAATTATGAGAAACTTTTGTCTTCAATCCCAGAGCTAGAGGTTAAAAAACCTGATGGTGGCCTGTTTATTTTTCCTAAAGTTCGCCAGGGCTATTCCTTAGATTTTGAAAAGTTTTTAAAAGAGTATCACGTTGCAATTGCACCAGGGATCGCCTTCTCGCCGTCCTGTGAAAGTAATTTTAGAGTGTTTCTAGGGGCAGAAGAAAAAAGCGTGATTCAGGCGGTTGACTTGTTGGAAGCCTATTTTGTAGCTGAGCGGGTGAGGAAATGAGAGTCAGTATAGTAGACGAGGAAAATGATGGTACAGAAGTTCCATTGCTTCCTGTTATTGAGCCAATTACTAAGACGCAGGCCCTTAAATTATTTTTGACCATGTACCTCCCATTTTCTTTTTCCAGGATAATTGGTATTGGCAGTGATTTTGCTGGCGGAGTGATGTTATCACAGTTGGGCTCCCAATATTTGGCGGCAAGCGGACTCATCACGGTATACAGAAATTTTGCGACTGCAACAGGAGCCACCTCTATTTATTCGGCAGGCTCGTTGTCCACCATTGAAATCGCACATAGTCGTCCGCAAAATGTGGGTAAAGTGCTTAGAGCAAGTTACGTCTATGCTGCGTTGTTCAGCGTCCCAGCGGTGACAGCAGTTTTATTGAGTGGCCCTCTCCTAAAATTGTGTGGGCAACCTGAAAATGTAGCTGATATTGTGCAGGATTATTTTGGGCCTTATGCGATTGGCATTCCTTTGATGTTAATGTCGGCTGGAAGTCAACAGGTTGCTTATGCGTTAGGCCATTCTCATGCTGTTTTAGCTGCTACAATATTGAGGCGGGCAATTCAAGTTACGCTAAGTTATGGCCTAATATTTGGTCGTTTAAATATGCCCCATCTGCGAGCCGCAGGAATGGGTTATGCGAGCACAGTTGCATGTTGTTTTGAGCAAGCTTTTTTTATGTTGTACTTCAAGTTCAACCGTAGTTTTTCACCATTTGAATTAATGAAAAATGATTTCACTTCAATTGGGCCTTTCATCAAAGGGTTGGTTTCCAAATCCCTCCTCCTTGCAATTTTAACCTGTAATGAATATTTGGCCACTTTCGTGGGCACCATTTTAATTGGCCTTAAGGGCGAAAATGGGTTGGCAGCCTCAGAAATAGCTGTTCAATATGATTCTTTGGTGCGTTCACAATTCGCAACTGCGGGTCAAACTAGCGCGATATTGATAGGGAAAATGCGCAATCCAAAAGCAGGAGAGGCAGAGCAAAGTCCTTTGAATGCGCAGATTTTAGGAAATATTGCAATGATTAGCTCGTTGAGCATCCCTTTGATCGTTATTCCGCTTTTTAGTATGGCCCCCACCCTGTTGGCTAGGCCGTTTATCAGTGAAAGTGGATCAAACATGGATGCTGTGTTGGATATTACCAAGACTCTATTAATTATTAATGGGGTAGGTCAAATTGCCAATGCAGTGAAGACGGTCAGTGGTGCTTCATTACGTGGTTATAGCGATTATAAATATGCCACTCAGGCCAGTATTTTTACAATGAGCGTCGTAGCTTTGGGTATCGGATCCCTTTTAGAGTTTGCTGGTGGATTAGGTGCAGAAGGAATGTTTTTAGGTTATGGCATAGGGCTTGTCATGGCCTCGATGTTGTTTTTGAATCGGTGGCTAAAAGTAAGCTCTGATTCCGAAGTGAGTGCAAGCTGTATCCCCCAATGTGCTTTTTGGGGAGCAGGCGAAAGGCGCGGAAGTCCCGCAATTGAAACAAGAGAACGTGAACTAACAAGTGAGGTGGAAAATGATTAAAAGCGAATGTGTGGTCATTGTAGACGGATATTCAAGTGGCAAATTTTTAAGATTGCTGTTTGAGGGGAATGGAATCGAGTGTGTGCATGTCCAGTCACGCATTAATATTCCTAAGCTCTATCTTAAAGATCATGAAAATCATGTGAAGAAGAATTATTTAGAAAATATCATTTATGTGTCTGATGAGCAGGTTGTGAGAGAACTTAAAAAATACAACGTACGCTTTATCATGCCTGGCTCAGAGTCTGGTGTGGGTCTCGCAGATACACTGACGGCTACTATTTTACCTCAATTCAAAAATACGACCGATTATTTTAGAAGAAGCAAATATTTGGTCAACGAAATGCTTGCCGCAGAAATGCCTGAGCACAAAAAATTCCTCAGATCTGTTTCTTTAGACGAGATCTTAAATTGGAAGCAAAGTAACCGCATTGAAAAATGTGTCTTGAAACCAGTAGACAGTGCTGCATCTGATAATGTCCATATTTGCACTAGTAAAGAGGATATAGAGCATGGGTTTGAAAGCATTAAAAATGCCCTAAATTTTACTAATGAACCCAATAAAGAAGTGCTGTGTGAAGAGTTTTTAGTCGGTGAAGAATATGTAGTCAATACGGTGAGCTATGAGGGTGAGCATGTTGTTACCGATATTTGGACAAGCAAGAAAAAATATGTGAATGGCCATCCACTGTATGACCGTCAAGATATTGTACATCCCCAGAGTGATATTTATAAAAAGCTGGAAGAGTACGTTTATCGCTGCTTAAATGTATTAGGTACAAAATTTGGTGCCTCTCATTTTGAAATTATGTACACCAAAAAAGGCCCCATGATTATCGAGGTGGGCGCACGATTGGCAGGCGGAATGGATCCTTCTGCGATCACCAAAGCAATCGGGATCAATCAAGTTACTGCCCTGGCCAGCGTTTATTTATACGGAAAGGAATATATTCGCTTCTTGCAGCAGTTTCTAAAGAATGGGAAATTTGGTCACTATACCAAGCTGTTGCTTATTTCTCGCCACAGTGGACAGGCTATAAGAAGTCCTAGTTTAGAGATTTTTAAGGGATTGCCGACTTTTCATAGTATGCACTACGATGTACCAGTGAATCAGAAACTGTCGATTACTATAGATCGGCAAACTTGTCCTGGGTGCATTTTTTTAGTGAGTCCAGATCGAGCAAGCATTGAATGGGATTATGACACAATCAGGGCTGTTGAAGACAAGGTGATTGGAGAAACATTAGTGGCAGTTTAACCTTCGATGCGGTGGTGTGAGAATATTGATTTGGTCGTTATTTGTGTGATATTATCTGATCATCTACACTGGATGGTTGGGTGAATGTGGCCACATTAATTGAGGGGTTTGAGCGGAAACAGACTGAACTCAAGTCCTTCATTCAACACTTGCGGCAAGAAAAAAAGCGGCGTGGTCGTTATTATGCCTGGGCCAGATTTGAATCTTGCCAAGATCAGTTTAGGGAGTTTTATGAGACTTACATCGAATGGAGGAGCGATGCTGAATACGAGGTCTATTCGGACTTGGTAGAGCGCTTTTTGCAAAGGGTATTGTGGGCACAAGATTTGTTATTTAGTTTGAGGCTCAGGACTTATTACGTTATTGGCTAATTGATGGTGGGTTTGTATGGTCTAATTAACCCAATAGCTTTCGTGATTAAATGTTGCGCTTCATCGACTTTTTCTTCGATACCGCGAAGCTCTCTCACCTGCTCAGGCGTCGTGGATAGGTCGTGCCAGATATCAATGCTTTTGATAAACTCGCTGAGGTCAGCGCCTAATTTATCCAAGATTTGCTGAAAGTGGTTGGTATTTTGGTGGGTGGTGTATTCCTGCATTTCTTGATGCAGCACTTCATTGAAGTTGTCCAAGAGGTTTGATAGATCTGGCAAGCCTTCATAAGGTGATGGGGCTGGCATAAGGCAAGGCTCCATAGCGGTTGAAAACAGGCTTAATCATACATTGGCAGAGTTTGTAAGACAAGAGTGATGGGTTTAAATGTGTAGAAAGTGGAGGGGTATTGTATGCAAATAAAATGGGATCATTTGGACATTCTAGTGGAAGATTGGGATAAAACAGTGGATTTTTACCATCAGTTATTTGGATTTGTTGAAGGGAGGCATATTCCTGGGGGACACAAAAATTGCCTTTATACTGCCGATCATAGCCAGGCTTTAATTCATTTGACTACGTTGGAGTCCAAAGCGAGTAACCTTGCTCATCCAGATAACCCACTTCAAATTCAAGCAACACCAGTCTCTCAGAATAAAAATACAGGGGCTGTAAATGATATTGCCTGGGTAGTTGAGTCTGCTGATTTTGATTTGTTGCTAAACAAGCTGGACGCGTTGAAAGTTGAGTATCGTATTTCCAGAAAACAGCTGCGGAAAATGTGGTTTTTTGATCCGAATGGCGTGAAGTTTGAGATTGCTGATAAGAGTTAGGTTGAAATACAGAGTTATTGTTAATGTTATTTTGTTTGGACGCTCACTTTTTATTTTCCCTGTTTTCAATAATAAATTTTGCTCGTTTATAGAGTTCATCATAGGTGATTATTTCGATGTTTCGTGAGTCTCTACGAAAAAGTTCAAATGTTCTTTTTTTAATATGCATTTCTTTGTTATCCCCACAAAATTGGGTTGAATGACCAATTAATAAAATGCATTTTGGGTCAATTGCATCTTGAAGTATTGGGGAGCCATCTTGTGCATATAGCTTGTCAGAATTTTTGAATTCCACAATGTGGGATGCTTTATATTCAAGTATTTGAGAAACTGCTTCAAATAATCCAGACGATAGCTTCCAAGAGCCTGCTCTGTTATCGTTTTTCTCAAAAAGCGAAGTGGTGGGTTTTTTGAGCTCAACCAATACTGTAAAATCTTCTGTGCCTAAAAGCTCATCAAGTTTTTCTGTGCCTTTTCCAGAAATGTCTGCACCTCGAACGTTAGCTTCACTTTGTATAATCGACAGGTAACGGTAGTCTAAGCCAAAACCGAAGATCCATGGATTTTTCCTTAAAAAATATTGGAAGACTTTTTCTTCCTGTGTTTGACTGATCTCCTCTTGCTTGGCATATGTTTTCCAATAATCTGGGGATGTTAAAAGGTTCTCAAAAATTTGAAGTTGTGCTTTTCTAAACCCAAGATTTACAATATCCTGAGATGTAACGGCATTGCTGTCAAGAATCGATTGAAGCATATCTACACCTTCATTTTTTTGAAGCAACGCGAGGAGTTTGTTTTTTGCGTCGTCATCAAGGGGCACTTGATTTTCAATGTTGATTCTTTGTTCTTTAATTGATTCTAAATCAATGCTGGTAATTAGCTCAAGAAACTTCTTAAGGTGCATCATGCTAAAATTGGAAAAAGTAATTTTTTCAATTTTAGGATTATGTGCATTGTTTAAGGTTTTTATAATTTCAAATCCCGTAACACGATTGTCTTTTTTCAGATAAAAAATTTTAAAACATACTTTTGGTGAAAATTGAACATGTACGTAGTCGGGGTTGTCATGATTTACGATCCATAAATATTTTCCATCTTTTGCGCTGACCTCATGTTTGGATAGACATCCAACTTCTTTTTTATTAATAAAGTGCCCTTCAGTTTGTTTGGATATTTCCTCTATAATTTCGTATTTATGCGTCATGAAGTTGCCTGTATTTTAATGTGGATTATTGATCAGAGCACTGCTATAAGGCAACGAGCGAATAAATTCTTTAATTTCTGTTTTTTCCTCATCAGATAGCTTTGGAATTCTAATACGTTTTAGCTTGTTGCCTTTTGGCTTACGGCCATATGAAAATAAAGGTCTATTAGCGGTAATGCATTTGGCATAATATAGCTTAACTTCGAGTGACATTTCCTCTTTTGGAATGAGAACCGCCACATCACTGTTCGGAACAAATTCATGAGTGGAAACATAGCTGAATGAATGGCTGCCCTCACCATTTGTCGAAACGAATAAGCTTTCGGCTGGATAGATGTTTTCTTTTGGAATAATAGCTTTTTTAATGTAGCTTCTTAATGTTCTTGCTTGGGTGCTTGCTGGTCTAACATACATTATGCAGTTTAAAAAATGCTTATCGTATTCCTTGATATTTGTGGCAGCGATTCCATTTTTTATTTCAAAAAGATCATTTATGGTTGTATGGTTTTTTATAATCGGGACTATTACATTTCGTGGGTCGGCTGCTTCTTGAACTCCCTCGTAACGGCTTAAATTCACTTCATTAACCCATGTTGGAAGCTCATCAAGTGAAGGAATAAGTATACTTTTAAGTGTTCTATTTGCTTGTCTTCCGTAGCTATACTTATATTTGTTTGCTCTGAGACAGGCGCAGTAATAGAGCTTCTGAGCATCTGACATGTCTACTTTTGCTGATAAATAATACAGGTCTCGTCCAGAGTAAAAAGGAGCAGGTTGCAGAAAAGTTTCTAAAACGGATCCACCTCCTGCGACGCTCAGCACACCTGCTGGGATAGGTTCAACCCGCGGTATTCTTAAAACTTTGGCGGACACACCATTATTTTTACCTGAGCGCGATACAAAATTAATACCTTCCGATGACTGGGTAAGTTTATTTAGTTCTAAATTTACCCCATATTTGACTTCAAAAATTTCTCGCAGTTCGATCATTCTAGTGTCTCATGTGATAGTTTAAACATAGCATAATTTTTAACAACCTTTTCAAAATCTTCTTGAGTTATTTTCGAATAGTCTGTTTCAAGGTAAGCTTCCGCTATCCATTCATCTTTGGGCGTGATATATGCGGTTACAGATTGACCAATATGAGTTTCATTATTGCGGTAAGCTTCAACCCAGCGCGATTTAATTTTGTCCCATTCGTTATTTAAATCAATGCGTCCTAAATGCTTAGTTTTTACAAACCCGTCATCTCGCCAGTAGCCAAACCAAGTTTTTTTATTGGTGGTACTGTGAGGCTTGTGTGCTTCAAAAATAACTATACAAGTTACTGTCCCAACTGGATAAAAAAGCTCGCTTGGCATTGACATAACAGCTTTAAGTGTATGCTTTTTCAAAATCTCTTCTTTTGCTTTATTTGGGGAAATAACACAATTTACAGGAATGATTGCAATTCCTGTTCCTCCTTCGCAAAGAATGTCTAGCATCTCTTTAACAAAATAAAGTTCATGCAATTCAGCATCACTTTTTGATTGCGCGTAAGGGGGGTTTAAAAATCCAATATTAGGCCTTTTTACCTGTTTGGTGGGATCAGGCATCATAATGCTTTGCTTGAGAGATGGCTCAAAGCAACTACTTTGATGAAGATTTGCTTTTCCATCACCTCGTAATATCATATTGCTTGCAGCTAATGCAAACATTTTAGGGCTGTTTTCAATTCCAATTAGCCTGTTTTTCTTTATGTCTTTTCTTTCTTCTTCGGTAACAGCTGTTTTTAGCATGGCTTGCATAGCTGAAATTAAAAAAGCGCCTGTTCCCGCGCAAATATCTAACACAGTATCTTTTTTAGTAATATTTGCTAAATCACAAAACAGTTCAGTGATATGGCGAGGTGTCAACACAATTCCAAGTGCTTTTTTGTCTCCACCAGTGTATTTTAAAAATTCTCCATAAAAGTGACCTACCACATCAAAGTTATGGTAAATGCTAATGAATGGCCATACGTTATCATTAATTTCCTTAATTACTTCGTAAAGAACCCCTTTTGGGTATTTTTTGGCAGATTTTGCATCAGGCTTGCCTAAATTGGGTTGGCCTGCTACCGCTGCATAGGGTTGAAGCATCGTATCTTTTTTTGCTTGGGGAATTTCGGCTTTTTCTAGCTCGTCTTTAATTGCCTCAATCCATTTTTTATGCATGTCTTCAGCGCCATAAAATTTAAATGAATTTAAGAATGGACGATTCATTAGGGCAATTAAAGTTCCACTAACAAGGAGTGGTTTATCTTCTTCAGAAATTTTTGCAGCTGTCCAGATCAACTCATGTAATTCTTTTGCAAAAGCAAGTAGATCTTGATGTCTCTTGCGCTCTATTTCTGGGTCAAATGCTGCTAATCTATAATAATCGTCAAATGAAATAATCTTATTAACAGGCATGCCTGATTCATTTACAACTTGTTTATGAGTTTGAGATCCGCACGGAATAAGGAAGGTTGAAATCAAAAAGGAATCTTCTGTCGTTCCACTAGCCGCAATTGCCAGCACAGAAAATTCTTTTGAAAGATGCCGTGCATAGTGTAAAACGCCATCCACTGCATAATCCACAGGTTTGTTAAGATTGGCGCTCTGGTGGTATTTTGTTCCAGCTTTGCACTCTATTATGATCAAAAAATTAGAGTCTGAATTCCAAGAAATAATAAACTCTGGATAACCATTCTTGCCTGTGTTTAATTTGCTTGCAGTTTTCAGGATGGTTTGTACCCTTTTAATTTCTGATTTTTGCTCTTCTATGACTATTCCATTTTCGGGTTTATAGTATCCATTATTTCTCAAAAACTCTCTAACAAAATTTTCAGTTATTCGCTCGTTTGCCATCATGATCCTCGCCGTGTTTTAGGAAGTATAACTTACAATACTCTACAGTCAATTGTGCGCATGAAATTGCGCCAAAGTTAAAATGTTACACCTGTCATGTCGCTCAAGTTCATTTTAAATGCAATCTACGACATTTAAAAAGCCACTTTCCGAAGTGAATGCACATATCCCAGCGCATCGCGCTTTCCTGGGTGAGGGTTATAAAAACAACCCTTTTATCGCTTCAGGTCCAAAAGTGCCACGAACAGGCGGAGTGATTATTTCGCATTTGCCAAGTGGAGCCGATGTAGAGGCATTGATTAAGCAGGATCCATTTTATCAGCATGATGTGGCAGACTATGAGATTATTGAATTTAGCCCCAATAAATGTCATCCTGATTTTGAGAAGTTTATTTCTTGCTAAATCGTATTATTGATGAAGGAGAGAAACATGAAAAAAGCAGTACAGAAAATCTTGGGAATGGCATTGATCACCATGACTTCAGTGAGTTTTGCCGCAACATTAACATCGCTGAATAAAACGCAGGTAGAGCAAGCCTTTGTAGGCAAAACTTTAGTCTCCATTCCAACTGATAATCTGAATGGCAAAACCATTAATAATACGTTTTCCATGTTTATGGATAATCACGGGCATATTTGGGGTTCAATGTCGCAAAAGCCTGTTGATGAGCCTCGGGCGGATGAAGGAGTGTACTCAATTAAACAGGATGGCACGGTTTATATGACCTGGAATCATTGGGATGGGGCGAAACAACTTTGTTTCCATAGCTTTGCTACTGCGAATGCGTATCTTAATGTTGGCTGTGATCAAGTCTTCCATACAGCGTTTATGAAAGCGGATGTTGTGCAGGGGGATCATTTAAATTAAAAAGGTTGCGTACCCTACAGTGGATTGGCAGAACCTTCTTTCTCTAATTTTTTAATCATTTCATCAACAGCGCTGACAATTAGCTCAGGCTGCCAAAAAGGAATAAAATGTCCACTTTTCTCTGCAATCACCTGCTGCCCTTGTATCGACCTAGAGACCAAATCTTTTTGCAACACAGTTTGTTTTTCTGCAAATTTACGCTCGGGCCCAGAACGCAATCCTGCTGTAATAACAGTTAAAGGCTTATTGAGGCGCGGTATATCTGCAAAAGCTGCAAAGATTTTCTTTATATTTGTTTTTGTGAAAATTGCCTTATTATTGACGATCCCCTTGCTGACTGATGCTTCCGCATAAATGCGCTGACGCATTTGCACTGGAAGTGTTTTAGGTAGAGGAAATAACTTTCGAATAAACAATCTTAATACCCCAAAGAAAGTAAGAATTCTGAATAAGGTAAGTGCGCCAGCTGAAGGGAATGGTACTATTTTAAGCCACTCCTCGTGGGTAGCATCAACTAAGACTATCCCTGCCACGTCATCAGGATGTAACTTTGCATAGAGTTGATTGAGCAGCCCTGCATAAGAATGACCGACTAAGATATAGGGTTTGGGCAGATTCAATTTAGCTAATAATTGATAAAGGTCATTGACGCTATTCAAGATCGTAGCTGGGCTTGGGTCCTGTTCACTATATCCTAATCCAGCACGATCATAGCTGATGCAATTGGCAAATTTTGCAATTTCAGGCTGAACTAACATCCATGAACTAGAGGTCATCCCACCGCCCGCCTCTAATATAACTGAGGGACCCGTTTGAAATGACTGAGAGTGGAGTACATGTAAGCGATGCGTGCCAATATCAATCATCTCGCCCATAGGTGGGAGCTTGCGTTGATCGCGTTTGCTAGACACATACTGATACAGCATGCCAAGGACCAATAGCGCCGCAATGCTTTCTATCACTATTGCAAACATTTAGTTTCCCCTTGTAACAACTTTTTTAAATAAAAACATTGGTGCTGTCCCCAGTGATGTATTATATATGGTCACAAATGAAGAGTGCAAGTGCTTGTATAAGCCCAAAATACTTTACGTAATGATGATGCCTTTGTGATAAAATCACGCCATCTTATTTTCATTCATACAACGTGTTCCCTCATGAAACATCCCATTTTTTCGCTGAAAAACGATTTTTATCCCCTGATACACCTACTCACGCCCTTAATTGCCGTAAGTATTGTCAACTCCGCTACCAGCTTTTTTGAAACACTATTTTTGGCTCATTTAAGTACCGATGTGCTGGCAGCTGGCGCATTGGTTGGATGGTTGTTTGCGACGTTGGTGGTCATTTTATTCGGCACACTCGGTGCCATTAATGTACTAATTTCGCATCAACATGGCGCGAAAGAAGAGCAGCATATTGTCTCTGTTGTGCGTGATGGGTTTGCAGTAGCGGGATTATTGTTGGTTCCTACTTTTTTATTATTATGGAACATGCCGCCCATTTTTCTGGTTTTAGGACAAACTCCTTTCATTGTGGCCCAAGCCACGGCCTATTTACACCCGTTAGCGTGGGCATTATTGCCCACACTGACTACAACAGTTTTTTTCCAATTTTTATTGGGTTTAGGCCGCACTCGTGTTGTCATGGTTTTCACACTGTTGTCTACTCCACTCACCATTCTGCTCAGTTATTTATTAATTTTTGGTCACTGGGGACTGCCGGCTTTGCACATCGCTGGCGCTGGCTGGGGAATCATGTTGAGCAACAGCATTTCCGCCATTGCTTTAGTCATCTATGTTTTACGAAATGATCGGTGTAAAGCCTATTGGAAATATGGCTTTCATTTTAAAACCCCTTCTTTTATTCTCGAATTAGTGCGTGTGGGGTTGCCCATGGGATTGATGTACTGTGCTGAAGTCGGTTTTTTCTTAACCCTCATGCTGCTCATGGGAACCTTAGGTGTTCAGGCATTAGCCGCCAATCAAATTGTTTTTCAATATTTTGGCCCATTGATGGCTATTGCTTTTGCGATTGCTCAAGCCGTTACCATCCGAATGGGGCATGAATTAGGCGCTAAAAATTTTCAGGCGGCCAAGCGTGCCAGTTATGCGGGAACCAGCCTCACCGTATTTATTATGTTATTGGCTGCTTTGAGTTATTGGTGTTTCCCTCAAACGCTCATTGGGATTGATTTAAATGTTCATGACGCTAATCAGGCGGAAATCATTCGTAATGCTATCTCTTTTTTTGCCATCGCAGCCTTATTTCAAATATTTGAAGCCACACGAATTACCATGTTTGGTGCATTGCGGGCTTTTAAAGATACCCATTATACACTCATTACTTCCATCATTTGTTTTTGGGGGATTGCTTTGCCTGTGGGCTATTTCTTCTCGCGTGTTGATCAGCTAGGCGGCAAAGGGCTTTGGTGGGGAATGGTGCTGGGTGGTGTCATAAGTGTTCTTTTACTCTTTTATCGTTTGCAAAAGAAATTTAAAACGGGGGCATAATGAGGGCTTGACTATAATAGTAAATAAATATACAATATCTAAAATTACTATTAAGGGGCGGCATCATGTGGGTTCGATCGTACAGCAAAGTATATCAAGGTGTGACAAAGCAACAAGCTTGGGACGCATTTTCAGATGTAAATCATTGGGCAGATTGGCATAGTGATTTAGACTATTGCAAAATGGAAGGCGCCTTTGTGGTGGGGAATTTTTTCAAGTTGAAACCGAATGGTGGGCCAGAGTTTAAAGTCACTCTGACTGAAGTAGTAGAGGGAAAAGAATTTACGGATTGTACGTGCTTTTTTGGTGCCAAGATGTTTGACAGGCATGAATTTGAGGAAACGCCAGAAGGACTGCGCTTGACCCATACTTTGACGGTAACAGGGATATTGAAATGGCTGTGGATTAAGCTGGTCGCCAAAAGTGTCGCGGATTCAGCGCCATCAGAGAGTCAAGGCCTAATCGATTATTGTCTGAAGAATGCATCATGAGTGATTCAGCATTCGGTTTTAAGCGGCCTGAGGACAGCCCGGGATTATTGCTCTGGCAGACCACTGTGACTTGGCAGCGTCTCATTAAAAATGCATTGTCTGAATATGATATTTCACATCCGCAGTTTGTGATTATGGCGATTTTATTGTGGTTTACTGAGAAAAACGAAGATCCAACGCAAATTGCGATTATTCGGCTTTCAAAGCTTGATAAAATGACTGTTTCTCAGTCTTTGAAAAAATTATGTCAGCAAGGTTTAGTCGTGCGTGCTGAGCATGAACAGGATACACGAGCGAAGTCAGTTCATTTAACCGAAAAGGGCCAGGCATTGGCTGCCAAGCTGGTGAAAGTAGTGGAAAAAATTGATGCTGATTTTTTTGGTCAATTGACCCAGAGGGAAGGTGAATCATTGGTGCAAGTTTTGGGAGCCTTAAATCATAAAGCAGAGGCGAACTCATGAAGTGCTGGGTGTCTGTTGTCAGTAAAGAGCACGCGCTGCGTGGCATTGCAGGTGGATTTATGCAGGCTTGTCATGGAAAAGCAGCACCCTTAAAGCGCATGAGACCAGGCGATTATTTCATGTTCTATTGTCCTGCCATGACGATGGGGGGAGCTGAAAAGGTACAGAAATTTTTAGGTTTCGGTAGGGTCAAAGATAGAGACGTCTATCAGTTTGAGATGGCGCCAGATTTTCATCCATTCAGGCGGGATATTGAGTTTGAGCCAGGATCTGAAATACTAGAGTCTGTGCCGATTTCGACTCTGAAGGAACTGACGATTAAAAGCAAATTTCGCTTTGGCTTTTTTGATTTACCGCCAATGGATTTCGAAATGATTTTAGGCAGTATGGGACTGGATGCTGCGCAATATCAATAAATGCTCAAGGATTTTACCTCCTAAAAAGCCTAGGCTAAAATAAGGGGAAAAAATCCTCTGGCAAAAATCAGCGGCGCATTCCCCTAGACTTGCTTTGTTGCAGGCTTTCTTTGTGATCCTCAACAATCCGATTGGTTTCAGAGTAGAGTTTTTTCAGAGTGGCTGCATTAGCCTGATTTCGGGTTATTTCAGTTTTTAGAGCTTGGTGATTTAAAGCTTCAGAGTTGGAGCGTGGCACCAATTCTTTAGTCTTGTTCCATAATTCTGGATTCTGTTCAATCAAATCAGTTGCCAGGACTTTTTGTTGGGCGCTGGACTCTTTCAGTATGAGTCGTTTTTCATTACGTAACTCCACATCAGGTGAGGAAAGTAGAGCGCGATAATCATTGGCAAAATGTTGAGTGTTTTCTACAACAGTCAGATATTCGATCAATTGAGCTTGGAGCGGCTCAGAGAAAATGATTTGATCGCCTTTGACTTCAAAGCTTTGAGCTGCTTTGGTTTCCAGGGTAATTGTCTCAGATTCATTGAGAATGCGGCGCATGGTACTCATTTGTTTTTTAACGCCCTCAATGCCTTCGTGAATCAGAACATCATTAAAGTCAGGAGTTTTGACTGCTTCCAGTTGGGGCACTGCTTTATAACATTTGATTCCTTCAGCCTCCAAGCGCCTTGCAGCTGCCTGTAATCCTTCAACTGGTTTTTGGTTTTCGCCATCGTTATCAGCAGCGAAATAGAAGGTGTCGGTCTGGTGTTTTTTGGCAACCCAAGCCAAGTGCTCTGCATTGCGGATATTGCCAACGGTGACATAAATATTAGCATCTGGGAAAGCAGCAATGAGTGATGCAGCGGTTTCTGGCCCCTCAGCGATCATGACTTTATTGCTATCAGCTTGATGAATTAACGCAGCTGAACCTGAAATAACACCGCGAGTACGTTTTGGTACTTCCACTTCAGCTTTGTCCACTTTCTTTCGAGTAGCGGGGTCAATCAAGATGGTTTGAGTGGCAGTAATGCGGCCCTGTGCATCCTTGGCAGCAATTAGTGCGGCTGGATAGTAGTTTTTGCTTTGCGGATCTTTGACTTTGGGATGGAATCTAAAGCCCGAAATATCTCCCTCAATATGCCGAGTTTCGCGCAGGTAGGTTTCAGCAATTGTACCCGCGATCGGTTGGGAGGTGCGGAAATAGTAGCGGGCACTCTCGATACGCTTTTGTTTTTCAGCAGCTAAAGTTTGCGCTTCTGCTGCAATTTCCTCAGCTGATTTTTGCTTGCGGACGTAGGTGATGTCTTTGGCCTGTGAATCAGAAAGTCCCGCAATCTGTGCGCCAGCTTGTAGAGCATCCACATAGGATAGGCCATAGCCATAATTGGCGTTCATCAATAGTTGCAGCGGATAGCCGCCTTCACCAGATTCAAAAGAGTACCATGCCCCAGCATCTGAGCCGCTTACATTATAAGAGAAGAAGCCCTTTTCACCGACTCGGACGTTATGGCCATGATGTTTCACTTTAGTGTGGATGTCACCCAGTACGTGTTGGTAAAAACTGTCGCCCATGTTGATTAGGGCTTCACTAATGCGATCGGCGTTATAGGTTTCACGTTGAACGGTTTTATTTTCTTGTGCCAGGTCAGCACGGTAACCAGCCACTTTTTTGGCGTAGGCTTGTTTGGTTTGATAGCTGCGCGCCGCCTTTTCCAGTCTGGCTTCATCAATATTCAAAGCCTTTAAGTGGGGCTGATATTCTTTAAGATTTTGATGGATCTTGAAGGCCAGTTCATTCCGCTGCTCGGTAAAAGTTTGGGCAATTTTAGTGTTGACGGCTAATGCCTGAATAGCTTGATCGCTTTTCGTGGCGGCAAAACTGCGTTTCCAGGCTTTTGAGGTTTGAGAGGAGAGATTGCGATAGTGTTCAGCTCCTCTGAATAAAACGCGGTTTTCTGAAGTAAGCGAGGCCAGATCTTGCCGTTTGATCAGGCCTTTTATGGCAGGCTCAATGCGAAATTTGAGCCTTTGCTCGTTAATCAATTTTGCGTAGTCTGGATTCGTAGCAAAACGTTTCGCCGCTACTTGAGTACGTAGAGATTGAGGCTGCCAATTTTGAGCATGGGTTTTAACTTCCTGCCGTCTTCTATGAGTTTCAGCTTCTTTTTGCAGACGAGCCATGTCGAATTTTTCATATTCTTTGGCACTCAAATCCATGTGAAGCAGATTATCCCAAACATTGGCAGCAGCTTGATCACGTTTGGCGAGTAGATCCCTGATGATGAGATATTTGGTTTTGCGACGATGATCCTGATCAGCATATTTTGCATCGGGCTCTTTATTGCGTTGGATCATTTTGCTCAAATCACGGTTGTAAGCACGATACTGAGCATAAGCTTTGGAGGCCAATAGTTCATTCGTACTGACTCGTAATGGTTTGATCTTCTGGCCATAGACCCAGGCATTCAAATGCACTTTTTGCCAATCCATGCCCTGATAAGCCAATTCACGAATGACTGAACCATAACTCTTTGCATTGCCAGGCACGTTTTGCTTGATTTTGGATGCCAACTGCATTTTTAATAAATCATGACCCCCACGCTCTGCCCTCAAGAAAGCGAGCACGTTTTGACGATGGAGATGCCGCTCAGCTTCCAGTTTTAGCTTATCAATCTTGATATTGAGTGTGGCAAAGGCTTGGGCATAGAGATCTTTGCGGCTATAGATGCCGTAGGCCATGGCGTCTAGGCGTGCAGTCTCCCAATGCATCCGTTCTGGCTTGGGTGATTTTTTCTTGCAGAGTTGAATCCGATCGCGGGATTGTTGCAGGTAGGCTAATACATCCTGATGCAAACGCCTTTGGGATTGATCCAGTGAAAAGAGTAGGTGTTTTTGCGTATAGACTTTTGCAAGACCATTAATCGTTTCCCAATTTAAGCCACGTTCACGCACAAACTGCCCATGCATTTTACCTTCTTTGGCAATCTCAGTAGCAATTTTGCCCGCAGCGAGGGGGCTGTTGTTTTTGGCCAGATATTCATAGCGTAACACCCGTTCACGGGCTAGGTGAGCGCTGACATAGGGTTGTAGGGTGCTGAGATCAATGTCATTTAGCTCCATCGCCAATTCATATTTGGGCGCATTGTTGTAAATCTGGAAAGCGAGCCGATTGCGCTCGGTGATCAGATCATAATTTTGGGAGAATTTGGCGTGGCTCGACATCTCTTCTCCAGCCTTCAAATCGTTTTTCATGCTCGACCATTCGCGTCCCACTTCGCGATAGAGATCCACAAATCTGGCAACCAGAACAGCATCCTCTCTGCGGCGCTGAGTGGCGTCTTCTTTTTGGGAGGCTTTCACGCGTTCTTCATAAGCTTCATAATTGGCCATGAACAGCCATTTGTCTTTTACTTTTTCCTTCGCCTGATGGAGGCTTTCAATCCATTGGCCCACCATTTTTTCAGGATCAAAGCCACGGCGGATTGCATATTGTAGTGGGAAGTCGATGACCGCATCTTTGATGGAGAATCGGCTCAGATTCTTTTTCAGGGTCTCAAAATTGCGATGGGTCTCACGATCCGCAAATAGGAAGACATTGTGGCGATGGCGTGATAGGGCAACGTAAATTAGATTGCGGTTCCAGTAGGTGCCTCCAGCGTAGATAAACGTATTATCAACCGTTACCCCTTGGGTCTTGTAAATCGTTGCCGCATAGCCATAACCAAAGTGTTTGTATTCCCCTGCATCAAAGACGACTTCACGCTCCTTATCCCCTTTGGTAATCACTGCGGTGATGGTAGATTCTTTAATGCTTTTAACCGTGGCAAAATGGCCGTTCTTCACTTTTAATTTCCAAGAATTTTCGGTGAAGAGGATGCGGTCTCCAGCAGTCAAAGTTATCTTGCCAGATTTGGTTTCAAATTCAGCGCCTTTGCTGGATAGATGTCCGCTTTGAATCAATGCTGCACGCGCTTTCAAGTTCAGTTGATTCACATCATCATTACGATGCGCCAAAATAATGCTGGCAGTGAGATTTAAGCGGATATCACCACCCAGATATTCCTGCCATTTGTTGATGAGGGCGGCTTCAGCTTCAGACCCAGTATTGGCCAAATTAATCTGACCTTTTTGGCTGTAAATATCCAAAGCTGCACCTGTTTTGCCTGAGGAGAGCAATCCTGTTGCGATACGGTCAATATCCTGTTTTTGACGGATGATTTCATCAAGTTCCATAAAGCCAATTTTTTCAAGCAGGGAGCGGAATGGCGCACCTGGGCCAATTGCTTGAACCTGGTTGTGATCGCCCACCAGAATTAATTTGGCTCCAGCCTCACGTGCAGCACGAATCAATTTCTGCATGTCGTAGGCATCCACCATCCCCGCTTCATCGAGTACCAGAATATCTTTGTCAGTCAGTTTGATTTGGCCCTTCTCAAGTCTGTATTTGAGCGAGGCAATGGTTGAGCTCTGGATGTTTGATTCAGACTCTAAACTTTCAGAAGCAATCCCTGCGACAGCGGTGCCGATGACGCGATATCCTTCTTGTTGCCAAATCTCATTTGCAGCCTTCATCAGGTAGGATTTACCAGTTCCTGCTTTGCCCACAATAATCGCCATATCGCCCTCAAGCATAATATGGCGTAAAGCGCGCTCCTGACCTTCGTTCAACCCATATTTGCTGAGGGCTTCTTCCACCCGCCAAGTGGCCACCATGTGATGCGCATTTTTTTGCAGTTTATAGGCGTCATCTTCCAGCTTGGATTCCATCACAACCGCTTGGCGGGTGGCATACTTTTGACGTCCATCATCGCCAGGTCCAAGGGCAATTAAGCTAGGGTGGGCTTTCAGCTGATTCATAGCGGTCTGAAATTCTTCGACAGTCTTCGTCGCTTTGTTGATAATGCACGCCATTTCGCGCTCACCGAAGACCGTGTACTGCTTGCTAAGTTGATTCAAAACAGCCTCAGGGGAAGTCAGTGCAATTTCGCGTGCGAGCTCTTCGTGATGGGTGTTTTTTGCATCGATATAATCAGCGCGATCATCAGTCTTTCTGCGGCCACGATGTACACCAGCAACTAGGTGATTGGGATCAACAAATACATCCAGATTTTTTTCAACAAAATAATCGGTCTGAAACTCGCGCCACAGCGCATTCCAGTAGTCTTTTGCCACGACCATTTTTTGGAAAAACTCAGGGTTGAGATCCCGCGCTTTCAGTGAAAAACTCATCCCCAATAAGCGCCGAGTCGTCACAAAAATATGGGCATGGGGATTGCCATTGTCGTAGTGAATATTGACGTCTGCCACGAGGCCTTTTGACACAAAATAGTGATCCGCAAAGCGGCGTGCCAGATCAATGTTTTGCTCGAGGGAGAGCTCTTTTGGAAGCGCCAAAATATAGTCTTTGGCAAGTTGGGAATCAGCGCGTTTTTCGATTTTTTCGATATGATTCCAGAGGGTAGAGCGATCTTTAAAGGATTCGTGGCCACCTGGGGGCAGCATAATCTCAGAATGCACAACGCCTTCCTTGTGGCGATAGTCAAACCACTGCCCCGTGCGTTCATCAAAAAGGATAGATGCCGAACGATAGGCAGCCGCTTGCACCGCATTATGCCCCTTGCTGCGGGAGTAAACGAGACAACCAGCAAATTCGATCGCCACTTTGTATCTATCCTTTCTTTCGTTAAACAATACGGACATTTTAACCTTTGCCAAGCAATGTATATTGCGCAGGGGCCTAAAAACACCCCTGAGTTGAGCTCCAGGCGAATAGATCCGCCTTACGCGGTGGAATTAGCTTTTGATTTTTCTCCAGGGAAAATTTCTGTGGATAACTTTTGCCTTGCGGGGGTGGTTGCATTAAGGTCAAAAGTCTGATATGATTCCTCTTGCATATTTCCCTTCATTTGTGAATAACAACAAATGGAGAGTAACTATCATGTCCTATACACAAGACTTGATTCAAAAGAAAAAGACCGCACTTGCGGCAGCCGAAAAAGCCTATCGTTTAGCAATTCAAAAACGCGCCCAGGAATTGGGAAAGCTTTGCATTGATGCAGGTCTCGGCGATTATGATAATTCTGTACTGAAAGACCAGCTGGCCACGCTCGCGAAGGGGTTGCCTAAAAGCAGCCCGAAAAAATCGTGACTTTGTCCGCTGTCGTCAGGAGAAATACAGAATGGAAAAATCGTATCAGAAAGCACAGTTTGAATATCGCAGAGCAGACACCCGCCGCAAAATTGAATGGGGCGGGCTGATTGTGAAAGCAGATCTGGAGGCCGAGCCAAAAGATATCATTCTGGGCGGTCTTCTTTCCCTCAAAGAAAGTTTGAATGATCCAGGCATGCGCACTTTGTTTAAATCAAAGGGCATGCAGGCTTTTTTGAAATCTTAAGGGAGGGTCAATATTGGGGTGGCTGTTTTGATAATGCTGCTCCGATCGACTCCGCCCCAATAACGCGAATCCCAGGAGTCCTCGGGGCTGTTTTTGCCATAGAGCCAATAGTTTTGGGTGTTGGGGTAATTGCCGCGTGGAATGGCGGCCAAAACGCGCCCTAAATGATCTTTGTCGCGGGTATGTGCAGGATAGGCTTTGCCATTGACGGTTATCGCCTCAGAACTCAAAACAATCGAGTCACCAGGCACCGCAACAAGCTCTTTGATAATCGGCTCAAAACCACCAGGGCATTTACCCGGCATTAAGTATTCATGATGCAGACCATCGCTCCCAATTGCGGGTGGCAAGCAGGCCATGACATCATCACCCCTTTGCAGCTGATTCGGCACCCCGACTTTATAAAACCCGATGGGCATTGATGTCGTCCAATTCATGTAATAGCCTGCCGACAATGCCACTACTGAAAATAAATCGATAATGGCAATCAGTAGAACAATCACCAGCAGCGTAATCAAAACGATTTTGATGAGGATTTTTGCGGTGCATTTGATCATGGTTTGATTGCCTCCAGCTGGTGGGTCATTTCCATTCTAACGCAAACGGTAGAATGAGCAAGCAAGCAGGCCTACAATTCCAGCACCTGCGATCATCTGCAAATCTGTTTTTGCGAGATAAATGTCAACGTGACAGCCTAAAAGATATTGCCCGCCGAATCCAATCAAAAGCATTAAAGCGGCAGGTGTCAGGCTGTGCTTGCAGGCTCTAAAAATCTGGATGCCTGCGGCAATAAAAAGTAATCCTGCATAAATTTGATTATGGCCTGCAACATAACCCCCTGTTTTGATGAATAAGGCAAAGCCAAAAAGTAAGGCTGCGGTGACCAGGTGAATCAAGGCGCGCTCAATTGAGAAAGCGTATTTGACCACAGCCCATTGCTTGCGCATGAAGATCTGTATTTTGTCCGATTGTTTAGTCTCTGGGGCTTTGGCTTGATTCGTTGTGTTTGCTGTTGTTGTCATGATAGGTCTTCCTCTGTAATTTGTTGGGGGCTATCTGGGTTATGCGGCCAAAAGTTTTTTGGCTTCTTCGCGTGCCTCTATGAGCCATTCGTACGCAACTTCCAAAAGCGATTCATAAATTGAGCTCCAGATAATTTTATAGGCATCAATTTTTCCTGCATTATTAATATTGCTGGGATTGTCGATATAAGCAAAATATGGCTGCTTTAATAATAGGTTTACAATCTCGCGATGGGAGGTTGGGATAGATGCATAAATGAGAGTTGGGATTTGTATATCTCTCAGGTAGATCCAATCTGTCGTTTCCTTTTTAAGTTTGTTCAGATCGTTGATTAATTCTTTTTTCATTTTGCGCCATGTAGCCATTTTGTCACCTCATTAGTTTGGAGTTTGAAGAAGGCAGCTTTAGGCTGCCAATCTTTTTTGCGTGTCTTTGATTTTTTCGCTGCCAAATGCATCGCGAATCTCATTCATCGACCAGCTGCCCGCCTTGCTGCGACCCCTTTTATTTTCAGGTCTAAAGTACCAGCAGATTTTTTTAGATGACCACAAAAAACCTGCGGCTTTTAAAATGTCTTTGTGGGGGCGAGTGTTACCAGTAACCCAAACCCATGAGCCACAGACTTCGATATGTAGGCCTAAGCCAAAAATGGCATTTAATGCGGCGCTGATTGCATCGCCGAAGTTTTTGCTTTCTTCAACTTCACCGTTAAAATCCTTCACAAGGTCATAAGCGACATTGATCAATTTCATCATATGTTCACTTGAGGGGTTGCGGTCAGGGTGATTCTTTTGAGCGGCTCTTCTGTAAGCCAATTTAATTGATTCAGGGGTAGCTGTTCCAGCTTCAACACCTAAAATTGAAAGTGCATCTTTGATATTCATTTTGTCTTCTCCTTTGCGCCCTATTTGGCATGTTTACTTTTATATTCATACTAAGCTTTTGACTTAGTATGTTCAGTATATCAAGGGTTCTTGAGGATGTCAAGTGTTTTTAGATATAATCTTTTATATAATAATCATGATCTTATCATGCATTATTCTTTGTTTTAAATCTTTTAGATCATATATAAACAATGTGTTAGATTAATTTAAGATTCTGTTGTAATCAATGATTTTTTGATGTTAGTATAAATATCTATACAATTATGCTTGACAGTGATAAAGGCATTTGTCATAATGAAGGCGTAATAAGCAATAAGGCTTGTTATAACGTCGTAAAGATAACGGAGAAACACCATGATAGAGCAAAAAACAAAATCTTATTTTAGTAACTATGGCACCCTAGAGGCATTGAACTACAGTAAATTATCAGATGCGTATAATAATGATTGCGATGGGTTCATGAAGTATGATCAGCTAAATTTTAGGGCGCAAACAGGTTGCCTTTATTTAACGGGCAATGAAGTTTTGCACTACCCAGCACTTGCAAAAGAATTACTGTGTGTGTGGGAATATCCTTTTTTTAAAAAGAGCTATCAAGTCTCGCAGGAGGTTCGTTCGCTGAAGGGATTAGATTTTTTAATGGCCTTGGTTGAGTTTGTCAAAACCTGTGAGGCGGATTTTCAAAATGAAGTTGGAGTAATCAACGCCAGAATTAATAACCTGATTCATTTGCACGGCGTCAATAAAACAAAGCCATTGATCACGGGCGCGATAACGAACGATAATAATTTTGTGCGTGGCCTGGTCGTTAATGGGGTGCCTTTCCCCTTTGCGGATACTTACAGGCGCGAAAAAGAAAACCCATTGGGCATGCTTAATTTGCGGCGTCTGGTGAATGAGAAAATATTTGATGAAGAATATGTTCGCTTTGAAGAGGCCATTCTGAATACTTCATTCTTCGCCGTGAGGGTCACCAAAAGCTATAAACACAAAGGGCATGTTATCTGGTACAATCTGGACAAGATGGAAATTGTCGCGCAAAAAGAGATAAGCGCCTTTAAAAAAGCTAAGACTTGCGTCATAATTAGGCAAAAAGATTAGCAGTAAAATTTGAAATACGGGAGGGGGTAAAGCCCCTCTCTTGATTGAGGGAATGCATGCTAGAGATTAGAACAAAAAGCTCCCCGCGTAACGGCGTCAGGGTTGACATTTTTAGGCGATATCGTCTCACGGATGAGGTCTCGGAGCGCATCAAATACAATTACAAGCAAATCGGGTCTTTTTATCTTAAAGATGGCTATGATTCAAGCATGCTGGAATATCTTAATCCCGAGGAGGTTTTGCAGCTTAAAAACTGGTTGGCTGAGGCGAAATTTGCTGAACGCCTGCAAAGCGAAGTTGATGATGCTGAAAAAATTACGCTGCGAATTCCCAAAAAATTACACGCAGCCCTAACTAAGCTCTATATTGAGGCTAAACGTGCCGATATTGATTTTATCCCCAGCGAAATCATGCTTGAGGCTCTGCTGAAGCGCACCGCAATTGTTGAAAGCATTGTGGATAAGGTCAATGGCTTCAAGTCCAATATTTTAAACGAGGTGGGCATTCACGTCGAATTGGAAAAGCCAAAAGAATTTGATCAAAGTGATCGCAAACTTTTTAAAGCATTGCTTGATTTAGATCAGCCTTTAGGAAAAACCTGTTCAGAGCTTGAAGAGGCAGCGCTAAAGTTAGGAAAAAATCGGAAGGTGCCACCTCCGCAAATTAAGGAATGGGCCGGATTGATTCCTGGGCGTAATCTTGAAAGGCCTGTTAAAAAATGGGCCTATAGCATTGCTATTGATGTTTTGCTGAAAAATGGCGTCAATCCTTGTGCTATTTTGCCACCTGAAAAAATTGCACATTATTGGGCGATGCAGAAAACACATGCGATTACCTTGAATGAGGCGGTTAATCAATTTGAGCTTTTGTTTAAAGTGGCAGCAGAGGATAAGGCAGGCGTTAAGGTAATGATAGAGTCAATTTATAAAAATCCAGCTGGAGAGCTTAAGTCAGAGGATGTCGAGTAGTCTTTCAGTCATAGATGAGGTCGGAGCATGAATACTTTTAAACAGGCAGCAGTGTTAATTTTAAAAAAATCCAATAGCCCATTGCATTATAAGGAAATAACCCGCATCGCTTTAGAGGATGGCATTTTGGTGACGGAGGGAGCAACTCCAGAATTAACGATGAATTCTCAGATATTGAGAGATATTAAAGGCAAGAAGGATGGCTCGGACTTTGTAAAGATGGGTGGTGGAATTTTTAGCATTAACACAGGCAAAAAAGACCTGTTAGAGACCCCCGAGTCAATTGCTATAGAGAAAGCGCAGCAAGAAGAAATTTCCAGAGATAGCCTTTTTGTGGGAAAAGCTGGAGAATTTTTAGTTTGTGGTGAGCTTCTTTTCCGAAATTTTAACACCAGTATTATGACTGTTGATTCGGGGATTGATATTATTGCCACTAAAGACAATCGTTTTTTTGGGGTTCAAGTAAAAACTGGCCATCCGTATGACAAGGACAGTTATTTTTTTAATATACGCAAGGCCGCCTTCGATCGACACAGCCACAGTAGCGTATTTTACATTTTTGTTCTACGCAATCAAGGAATGTCTGAATATTTGATTGTCCCAGCACACGAGATTGAGCGAAGAGTATGTGAGGGGGTTATAGCGAAAATTGATCAAAAAAGCTATAAGGTGAAAATTAAAGTTGAGAACAAAAAGTATTTGCTTGGTAGTGCCAAGCAGGATATGACATATTTTCTCAATAATTGGGCGCTGGTCAAGTAGTTATTATTTACCGTAATGATTTTTTCTGCCCCTTATTGGTGCGTGCGCGTGCGTGTTACAGTTGTGTTGTAAATTTTTCCGGTTGGTGTAAAATGTGTATGTGTTGGTTTGCGACGTCGACTTTCTGCCATTCTGATAGTATCTTTTTGGCGGGGTAGCCTAGCAATCAGAATTATGTATATGATTGTGTATAGATTTTTCATTGCATGCCGTGAAGGCCTTATAAATCAAGGGTTATCGGTTCTGCCTGACAGCACCAGCTTTATCAGTAACTTATTTTTTAGCGTCTTCACGGTTTTTCGCTCTGGGTAGCGTTTTGGGTAGCAGAATGCATCCTGCAGTCTTTTTGCAGCAGTCATTTATTGACATCGACATTCAATAAGCTTAATGTATG
>CANJQG010000007.1 GCA_947476405.1 Thiotrichales bacterium | reverse complement strand
AATTGCCCAACGCTGACACACCCAGAAAATTGGAGCAACTCCTGCCTCATCACGCGCATGTCCACCTCCCAAAAATTAAGAAATCTCAATTTGAGTAGTTTGCCTTACGCTGACTTTAGTTTGTAGATGCTGTTCGTGGAGCGCTTACGTCTCTGGCAATAATACTCCGAGTTTTTGTAGCTGAAGGCTTGTATCGGAGCCTGGAGCTAAGATGGAAAGCTGCAATTGTCCACCTTCCAGAGAAATAATCGCCTGAATTGCCTCACCATCTGGCGTGCCCCCTGTATATCTTCCCTCATAACTCGGAAGAATTGCGGGATCAAGTGCTATGATTTTTTTTGTTTCAAATTCGAATCCATGACCTACTGACCACCCATAAGCCTCCGCGATACTGCGTATAATCTCTGGCGCAATGTCTAGGCCATTATCCGAATTAGTCATGACGACCGCAGCCTTACCTTCGCTGATAAAACCAACCATCTCACTCTGGAAACCAATATTCACTCCAGCATGGCCAAATGTCGTTGCCCTTGCATTGATCTGAAAACCCAATCCAAACTCACTTAACTCATTTTTTATCTGTTTCTGCAACATATCACGCGTCATTGCTTCAGAAAGCAAAGTATGATTTTGAATAGCCAAAATAAATTTGACTAAATCAGAAGGCGTTGTCCAAAGTCCAGCTGCAGCAGACTCAGGATGAAGATGCCAATCTCCTTCGACCAGGCCTCCGTTCGACTCGTGTCCTTTTGCCATATTATCCGTGCTTTCCACACCTGGCCGAATGATCTCATAAGTTGAGCGGCTCATGCCTAATGGATCAAAAACAAATTCCTTTGCCACTTCTGAGAATTTCCTACTTGTCACATCTTCAATCAATTGCTGGATAATTTCAAAACCACCACCTGAGTATTCCCTTTTTTCTCCGGGGACTCGCTCTGATACGACTGCATCAGAATTTGCAGGTGCAGCACCCTCCAACACTTGTAGCAATGCGGGGATTGCTTCAGATGATTTATAGCCCATAAACCCATGAACATTCGTGCCTGCGGTATGACTCAGCAAACGGCGCAATGTTACTTTTTCAGTGCCACTGGTAAATTCACTCTCAGGCACCTTCCAAGAAGTGAGCTTATCGTTAACATCTTCATCAAGATTCAACATACCACGTTCGACAAGCTGTAATGCTACCACAGCGGCAATGGGCTTACTGATAGAGCCTGCTTGAATTTGTGTCTCTGGATCGATACGATCCCCTGCATCTAAATTATAGGTTTCTGCAAAGTCTAACTTCCCGCCATCAACTACCGCCACACTGACACTTGGAACGATATGAAAAGCCATACGATCCAGGATGTTCAACCGCAAAACCTCAGCGCCTTCTACCTGAACCCCTGTTGTTAAACCATTTTCTACTGTTGTTTTATGCATGTATTCGTCCTCGCCCCATTTCCCACAAATTCATGATTATACCACTTCAGCTTCAACGTTCTCTTCAACTTGATTGCTGCCAAATAAGGCATCAGATTTATGATAGGCATAAAAAGCGACTGGGATTAATGCTAAAGCAGTTCCACATAAATCAGCCGCATTGGCAGTAATATTGGAGTCATCGCCCAGCAGAGACTCAAATGCAAAACAAAACCCAATCGTCCAAAAGCTAGTTAAAAATGCAATCGCAGCGGGAAAAGTCGTTAATTCGCAATCAATAAAAGTTGCATAGAGAATATCAAATAAATTACCGAGCAATGATCCCGCCATATACAGGGCCACATTTCCTGTTAAGCTACCATCACTTTCTTCACTGAGCGCACCTCCATCCAGAAGCTGGCTTAAAGGCTTCGCAAAAGGAATGGCAATCGCGGAAAGCACCAGTGAAGGAGCAATTCCCCAGGCCAATTGGGACAGAACTTTCTGTCGACGCTCTTGCCCCCTACTTTCGGCGATATAGGGAGAAAAAATATCCATCACCACACTCGAAACATTACTAAAAGCACCGTCCAGTACTCCCAATGCACCTTGAAGACCAATACTGGCAAAGCGCATTGAATAGACTCCACTTAAATTATCCGCCATTCCAGCTAACCAAGTGGTCGTACCCAATTTAAACATCAGTTTACTTTTATCTGCCAAAGAGACTGTAGCGGGGGTCTTGAGATTAAAAATGCTTTGACCAATTGGTGGATCTTTTAGTTCAAAATAAGCAATCAATAAACCGGCTAAAACACTACTCGACAAATTAGCAAGCCCAACCAATTCAAAGCCCATGCCAGTCGCCTGCGTCAAAATGGCAATAAAAGCGAGCTGGCTTAGCTCTGAGACTGCAATAAGGGCAGTGGCTTTTTCCATTTTGCGCGCTTGAAAGAGAAACAACAGGTAAAGGTCTATAAATACACTCATGAATGCTGCAGGGTAATCATAAGCAAGCGTTTTTTGTAAAGTCGCTGTATCAGCTGCATCGAGATCAACAATGCCACAGGCGCGCATCCATTGCGGACTCATTACAGCCACTGGAATACTCAAACAGGTCGCTGCCAAGCCAAATAATACGTGAGAAAAATAGGTGTTGCGAATATTCCCGACCACCCCAGGATCATCCTGCAAATGAGGTAAATCATCGGAAAGCATCGGCTCAATCACACCAGTTTCGTCAGAAATCAAACCTATTGCTAAAGATCTTACCCCAAGCAGCGTAGCCCATTTACTTAAAAGAAACTGAGGACCAAGACCCCCTACTGCAAGAAAAGCTGAACTGAGAGCAGAATATCTAAGTATACGCCGATCTAAAGGACGCTGAGCCGCTGGTGCTCCGGCTAATAAAGGGATTTCAACTTCATCAACATCGTTAACCGGTCGCATCATTATTTTTCTCCAGTTTTATCATGGCTTCAGGCCAAGCACAGGCATATATTTATTATTTTAGCATGCGCATTATACTCAAGAAAACCTTAAATGTCCACAAAAATTATAAAAATCACCCCCTGTTATTCTTTAACTCCTTTCGCTTCAGCAAGAATATTATGCACCGTCCGTCTTGCTTGCTCTACCCCTACAGGATGAGTATGCAGATAATAGGGAATAAAGATCAACGCCTGAGACAGCGCATGCCCACGCCCTCTAGCCCAGGTCGCATCATCAACGCCCAGCTCTGTTCGAAAAACCTGACGACTTTCTGTAGACAACAGATTCCAGGCAATCATTAGATCGCAAGCAGGATCCCCCACGCTGAGACCGCTGAAATCAATGACTGCATTGAGACAGCCTTGATGAATCAAAATATTTCCTGGCAATAAATCGCCATGAAGCCAGACAGGGTTACATTTCCAATCAGGCGCGTGCAATGCTTCATCCCACAGCGCAGTCAATGCCTCTGGATTAAACATTGTTTTTAAAGCAACAATGGCCTCACGCACCTCTACATCCCTACAAGCTAACGGTGTGCCGCGACGATTGTGATGAATCGCTAAAGGGCCACTTGCTGTATCTATTTTTTGCAAAGCCTTTAAAAATTGAGCCAGATCTTTAGCAAGCTGATTGAAGTCGGCAATCTTGGCTGTCAGCGCATCTTTGCCTTCCAGCCAATTGTAAACCGACCAATGAAAGGGATAATGTTCGCTGGGCAACCCTTTTCCCAATGGAGAGGGAATCTTGAATGGTAAATGAGGCGCAAGTTTCGGCAACCATTTTTGCTCTTTTTCAATATCAGAAGCAGCACTGGGAATGCGCGGCAATCGCACACACATTTCAGTACCGAGATTAAAAATGACATTGTCTGTTCCAGCAGGTTTGATTTGCATCAGGGGCAAATCCGCCCATTGCGGAAATTGTGACGCAAGCAGCCCTCTCACAAGCTGTTCGCTTATATGGACTTCATTTGCATGTAGTTTCATGAATCTCTCCACCTACTAAAATCTGCCGATCCTCAGCCAAAGAAACATAAATGCGACTGGGCGCCCCCATTGTATCACCTTGATCAATCACAAAATCTTTTTGGGTGGATTTCGGCAAAACAGAAATTAATGTACCCGCTGCAACCCCAGTGGCTGCATCTTCATTCCAGCCGCCTTTCGGATTGAACCCTCTCGCAATAAAATCAACTCCAGGAGCAGCATCAGCGCTGTAGACATAGAGACCATTGACCTGATTCTCAATGCTCCATTTTTTGATGAAATCAAAATCGGGCTTCAGATGATTGAGAGCTGCCGCAGCTTTGATGGGCACAAGCAATTTTGGACTCCCCAGACTTGCAGCGACGCATGGGAAACTGGAATCGAGTTGATCAGCATCGATCTGGAGCATTTTGGCGATGCTCGCGACATTGATCTCTACTGGTAAAATCTCCGCCTGCGGCATCAAGACCTGCACACGATCACCTTGCCTCATCATTTTCAGAGTTTGCCCAGACTGTATTTTCACCGTCAATGTATCTGTTTTTCGTAGATGCATCAGGTATTTTCCTGAGGCCAGCGCACCGTGTAGACACAGAACACTTTCGCTGCTGGGATAAAAAAACTGTAGGATTGGAATCTCTGCATTTTCAATAAAAACGGTGACTGGAAGATTTAACTCTGCTGCAAAGGCTTGTTTTTCTACAGCATCACCCTTGAAATCCTGAACAATAGCAGCCAGATTTCCTGATTGAGAATCACCTCTGCAAAAACAGGTGAACAAAGAGAAGGTTGTTTTTAAAATAACATCACGCTGTTGAAATTCTTTTGCGCTCAAGCGATATAAAACATGGCGGGATAAGGGATGATCTTTCGCAAGCTTGGGATGATCAAAATCATCTTCAAAATTATGCCGCATACCAATCTTCTCCATAATTCTCATGGAACGCTTATTCAATGTGGGCGTGAAGGACACCACTTCTTCCAAACTATGTTTTTCAAAGGCAAGATGCAGCACCATTTTTGCAGCCTCTGTCGCATAGCCCTGATTCCAAAATTTCTTGGCAATTCTCCAGGCGATTTCAACACACGGCGTAAAATGGGCCTCAAAACCAGGAATCATTAATCCCACAAACCCAATAAATTCAGCTGTTGCTTTTAACTCCACTGCAAACACCGCAAACCCATGCGTCTTAAAATGTTGTCGAATCCGTTCAACCAATGCTTTTGTACCATCAAAATCTAAAGTAGAAGGGAAAAATTCCATGACATCTGGATCTTGATTCATTGCTGCGAAGGGTGCGATATCCTCATCCCTCCACGCTCTTAAAATAAGGCGTTTGGTTTCAAACATGCTTCACCATCCACAACACCAAATCATCATCCACCTGACAGGTTTTGCCATACTCAAGAGGGGCATGATATGAGGTTGCACCTTCACCATTGGGGATATAGCCCTGTTTTACATACAGAATTTGTGCCACCGCATAATCACGCGTCAGCCCCACGCCTAAACCCACTGTTTTACTGCGTTCAAACACATATTTTTCAGCTGCTTGCAGAAGTGCCTTGCCAAAACCTTTCCCTCTTTCAGCGGGGAATACATTCAGGTCTTTGATCTCTGGAATATGGCGCTCCTGAAAATAGAGGTGATCGGATTCCCATAAAATCGTTAGATAACCAACCGGCAAGCCATTTGATTTAGCAACCAGGTTGGTGCGAATTCCTTGCTGTGCTTCTGCAATATAGGCCTCAAGCTGAGAAAGCGGTTTATGCCAGCCTAATTTTTTAAAATAGTCAGCGAAATACTGAGCATCTTCTTGAGTCATATGATATTCAATCATAGTTTAGTTCCTTCAGAATGAATCAAAGCGTACAAATACGCATCGTGAAAAATCCCATTATCCCAATAAATACGCTGCTTTAATAGACCTTCGCGTTCAGCACCGATTTTTTCAGAAACTCGCATACTGTTTGTGTTATGCGTTGCGATCAGCAATTCCAGGCGATGTAGCTTTAATTCACGAAAAGCATATTCAACCGTTAATAAACAAGCTTTCCCAGCAAAACCCTTGCCGCGCTCGCTTTCACGAATGAAATAACCCGTCTGCGCCAATTGATTTGCCTGATCCACCCGAATAATGCTGGTTGTGCCAATCAGGCGATTTGAATCAGAATTATAAATGACGAAGTGATATTCTTTGCCTGCTTCACGCGCGGCCTTACTGTGTTCAATCCAGCCTTTGGCATCTTCCAAAGTGTAGCCAGAATGGCACCAACCTTGGACTGGATAGGTAGTTTCAATGGACTCTTTCACCATTGCAAATATGGCCTCAGCATCCTCCAATTCAGAAGGTCTGATCGCTATTTTAATTTGACTCATACAAAGCCTCCGCGCAATGAATCCATCGCCGCCCATCTGAACAATCATCCTCAATCTGCCAATACGCGGCTAAAACCGCCTGGACGATCGACCACTGCAAAATGCGCTGCCGATCAAATCCGGTCTCAGCGGCAAGTTGATCCAGACGTCTTTTTAAAAAACGCGGCAGTGCAGATATTTTGCCTATTTTATCAATGGGATTACGCGCCAATGCACCGACTTCGTACTCCGCCTCACCCAGAATGCCCTTGGGGTCAATGGCAAGATAGGACTCACGCTTGCTGGATAAAATATTATCATGATGTAAGTCACCGTGCAGTAAAATAGGCTCACCCAATGAAACCTGTAAGTCTTGCGCAGTATGAAAGGCGAAGTCAGACAAGCACCTTGGAATCAATGCCTGCGCGCGAGAATCTGTTTTCATACGATGTAAACCCTGCAACCAATCTGTAATTGATGGGAAGTCTGACTGAGACGCGATTGGCTTCCACAATTTCTGCATCACTTGAACGGCTGTGTGTGTCGCGAGCTCGTCATTTTCTTCCGCAGAGAGGGGAATACCTGGCTGACAAGCTCCCATCAGCAACCATCCCTGCTCAACATCACTTTTAAGCAAACGCACGCAACCTACTCCATCATAATGCTGTAAAGCGGCAACTTCAGTCTGCATTGCCTTATTGGGAATGCCGCACTTAAAAACCAAAGCCTCGCCATCGGCAGATGTGGCAGGAGCCACATAGTGATAGGTCAGGTTTGAAAAAGGCGCAGCAATTTGAATAGCCAGCTTTGCTGACGTGCTTTTTAAAAAAGCAGGCAAGGCTGCAAGCCAATCTTTGGCCTGATCCGGATACAATGCGTATAAATTTTCCGCAAAACTCATTGGCGAATCCAACGATTCAAAGGTTCAGAATAATACTTTGCAACCGCGTAGCCAAGTAGTCCACTGATTACAATCATCAGTACATACAATGGCAGCACCAAGCTAATTCCTTTAAAAATAGCCGCACCTACAGTAATCACCAGCATATGCGTCAAATAAACCTCATAACTATTCCGTCCATACCACTGCAAAAACCGTGTGCCTCTTAACCTCAAGGTATTTGGACTGAGCGCAATGAGCATCAAAGCAATCCCCAATTCCAAAACGGTCACATTGAGGCCCACTTTGGTTAGCCCCAGCAAATAAGTCACCTGCCTGAGACAGAAGATCAGTACGAACAGGCCCAACCCTGACAAAACAAAGCCTCGTGACTTGAGATTGGGATTTTTAGCCACGAACAAAGCAGCCAACACGCCAAACGCAATGCCATCCATGCAAGACAGATATGAATAATCCTGCCAGCCTTCATTCGTACCAAAGACTCTCGCAAAAGGCCCGATCACAATAAAAATACCAAGCACCAAGATCAGCCAACGCTCCCTTTTAAAAATTAGACACAGCAGGGGGAAAAACAGATAAAAAACTTCTTCAACAGATAATGACCACAGAACAAACCAAGCACCAACAATATGCCCATTCAGCTCAGCAACCAGATTATTCAGACGAAAGGTCAGTGCAGCAAAAATAGTCTGGGGCAATGTTGCCCCAACGAGTGTAAAGCCTGGGGCTTTAAATAAATCGAGGGCACTTAAAATAACAATCAAAGCGATGAGGCAGGGTACAATCCTGGCAAAGCGCATCAAATAAAAGCGTTTCAGATTCACTTGGGGCAAACCACCCCATTTATTCATAATCGATTGGGCAATCAAAAATCCTGAAACAACAAAAAACACCCGAACGCCATAATATCCGCCAAAGAAAAGAATATTCACGATCCATTGCGGCCATTGATTGACAAAGGGTAGATGGATATAAAGGTGGCCCAAAATCACAGCTAAAATAGATAGGCCACGGATCAGGTCAATGGCGGCATTACGACCCACAGCATTCGGCCAAAATCTTATGACAGCGCATTATTCACGACTCCACTCTCTGTTGTCTGGCTCATAATCCTCCAAAGAGGCGGCGCTTGATTTAAACAAAAAAGAAGTGGATGATCCTGGCGCAATAAACCTTTTTGCAATTTGACTGGCTGCAAGCTCAGTAGAAGGCTCTGTCACTATCGCTGTTGACTGACCAACAGTTCCCGCAGACTCAAGTATCTGCACGCCACCCATTCGACTCACTTCTGTTAAATGCTCATGATGCGCTTCGCTCATGACTTCTGGCACTTCCATAATGACGACCTTTTCACGTGGCAGATAGCCTAATGTTTCTGTGACCATTGAGGTGGATTCTCCTGGACAGAGCAGTATACTTCCAGCGCTTGTTTTTACGGCATAGAGCAAGGGCTTATAAGCACTGGGAAGTGATGCAAATTGAAAGTCATACAATGCAGGCGTGCATCCGCTTAATTCAGCCAATCGTTTTACAAATGCTTCTGTTACAGGATCAATACCGCCCGCTCGATGAGCATTGATGGGGTCAAGATATTTTCCTGTACGTGGGCTATTGGTGACCGCAAAGGCATACTCAGGATAAAGTCGATGAACGCGCTCAGCTAACGCAAGGGCATTTTCTGGTGTGAATATCTTCTCCATTCCACGCATATCCGGCGCATCTCCCGGCAAAATTACCACCGCAGTTTTTTTCATAAACTCAGGCAAAGTTCTGCGCTTACTCATAAATGCTGCCCTGTCTGCCTCAATTGTGCTTGCAGAAAGATTATGCGGCACCCCATCCGTCAAGACCAATTGCGTTTTCGCCTTCAGATATTCAGGGATATAACTCTGCTGATGCTTTGGAAAAGCCATCACGTCGGGTGCCGCAGCACTTTCAAATAACCCAACTTCTGCAAATACCTGATGCCCACTCCAGATGCTTTTGACATCTGGAAATGCCTGCTTTAATGCATGCAGTACGCTGAGACCACTTGAGCCTGCACTAATCAAAATGAGCTGCTTCCCCTCATGCAGTACGGCTGCTATTTTTGCATTGAGGGCATCAATAGACTGATCTTTGGCCGAGCATTCCTCACGCGTGACCACGCCACTTGATTGCTCAGTGGCTAAAGCTGTTGCAATACCAAGAGATTGGTTTTTATCGCCAACGTTTTCACCGCTGTGAATGATAATTAAATGAATGTTCATGTTGCACCACGATGCATGATTGATGCCGACCATTATCACCCAATAAAAATATTTTATCAATTACTTTAAAGCTGAATGTTGCGGATTTATTTGAGCCAAGATGACAACAAAAACCCAATGAAAAAGAGCACCCCAGCAATAATCAGGGTTACATGCATCCCATGCATAAAACTCTGAGATGCAGCAATCACTGTTCCAAACACTGCAACACCAATTAAACTGCCCAATTGCCGACTGGTATTAAAAGCGCCAGAGGCAATCCCCGCACGATCTGGCGGCAAGGCGTGCATCGCAATCATCGTTGCAGCAGGCATCGTCAATGCAGTACCAAAGCCAACTGCTGCAAGAGGAGCAATCAACCACGCATAATTTGGCGTATGCTGCCCCACAATCAACAAACTGAAAAATCCAAGCACGCCAATGATTAACCCCAAACTAAGCGGTAATTTCGGCCCATAATGACTTGCCAGTTTTCCTGCTGAATACGATGATAGCGCCACTAAAATAAGCAAAGGTAAAATCGCAAAGCCTGTCATCATCACGCTATAACCCCGTTCACCCTGAAAATAGAGGGGCAGTACAAAAAGCTCGCCATACAATCCGGCGTTTAAAAAAATACCGATGATCATTGAGATGGTAAAAGGCCTGGATTTAAAAAAGGACAAGGGAAACATGGGCTGCCTGGCATGATGCTCAATCAGGATGAATGTGATCAAACTCAACACAAAAACAAGACCTGCAATCATCACGATGATTGATGACCAGCCAAGATCTCCGCCTTCAATCAAAACAAAGGCCAGACTGGCAATCATCAGGATTGCTGCGATCTGACCTTTCAAATCGAAATGGACATTAGGATTTATTTTCGACTCACCGACTGAATGGATCACCAAAATAATTGCAAAAAGGCCAATCGGGATATTCACAAAGAATACCGCACGCCAACTGATCCAATATGTCAAAATCGCACCCAATACGGGGCCTGCCGCTGCGGCGATTCCACCTACGCCACCCCAAATGCCAATTGCTTTCGCCAGCTCTTTTTTATCTTCATACAGAGTTTTGATCAATGTGAGTGATGAGGGCACCAATGCTGCTGCAGACGCTCCCTGCAAGAGGCGAAACAGAATGAGCTCCTGAATGGTGTGGGCCAATCCGCAAGCCAGAGAAGTGATAACGAAAAACACCAGTCCAGCGATTAGATTTTTCCGTGCGCCAATCTGATCGGCTAAGTGACCTGCAAACAACAGAAAGCAGGCAAACACCAGAGTATATCCAGCCACAACCCATTGCAAACCTGAAATCGTCGTATGCAAATTGAGGGCAATGCTGGGCAGAGCCACATTCACAATCGTGACGTCCATAATCACCATAAAAAAGCCCAGACAGAGCGCCGTTAAAGCAATCGTGTTATTTTTCTGCATCATCTATTGATCCTCTTTTCTGAACTATACCCCATTATAGTTGTTTCTTAAAAAACTAAATAGTGCTATAATATGCAACAAGTGTTTCTTTTTAGTTGACATCATGTCTGATTTAGATCGCTTTGAAATTTTCACGCATGTAGCGCAATTGGGTAGCATTACACAAGCTGCGAGCCAACTCAAAACGACGAAGGCTGCATTAAGCAAACAAATCAAACGCCTGGAAGCTGATTTTAATATCACGCTTTTCACCCGCCATAAACAGAGGATTACTCTGACCGACCAAGGTGAGTCACTTTTGGAACAATGTCTTCGCCTAAGGCATGAATTGGATGAAGCGCGCAGCCTCTGCAAGCACTTTCATGATGAGCCTGAGGGGCATTTACATGTCGTCGCCTTTAGTTATTTTGCACAGAAACTGATTTTCCCCAGACTCAAAAGCTTTCTGGAGCAATATCCCAAAATCTCCCTGCGTATTGATACCACCGAGCGCGTGCCTAATTTTATTGAAGAGCAGATTGATCTTGCTCTGGGTTTTGCCCTGCCTGTTCCCAATCCAGGCGAAGTCGTGCAAAAAAGAATGGCGACTACGCGCTATATTCTCTGTGCCTCGCTCCAATATTTTGCTGAAAAAGGCACTCCCCAAACGCTGGAGGATCTGCATCAACACCATTATATTTCGCATATCGCGCGCCCCAATCACCAGATCATCAAGCTGAAATCAAAATATCAGCTTTCACTTCAACCTTATCTGGAGGTCAACAGCGTTGCCTCGATGATTGAATGCGCCAAGCAACATCTAGGCCTGATTCAACTTCCGCTGTATATGGTGGAGGATTTGTTAAAGCGCGGTGAGTTGATTGAAGTGCTTTCGGAATATCAGGCCATCAATGCCAGCGTTTACTATCACTATCCGCAGACACGGCACATGAAACCTAAAGTACAGCGGTTTATTGAGTTTTTCTTGCCCACTTCAATGATGCCACAAGGACTGACATGAAAAAATACATGATTCAAACCGCGCGCTTAGGCTTACGCCCCATCGAAAAATCTGACCTACCTGAGATGGCCAAACTCAATGCCGATCCTGAGGTCAGACAGTTTTTTCCAGATGGCGTGCAAACGCTTGAACAGAGTGCAGCACGCATGCAAGATTTTTTAGATTTTTACCGTGACAAAGGAATACCCGGCTTCGCTGTATTTGAATTGGAATCACAGAAATTTGTGGGGCGCGCTGGCTTTGGACTCATTGACACGGGTGAAATTGAGGTTGGATATGTGCTGCATAAGGCATTCTGGAATAAAGGCTACGCGTCAGAAGTATTGACCGCTTCTCTGCATTGGGCAAAGGATCACATTAAAGCAGACTTTATTATAGGTTATGCGCCCGCTGCCCATACAGCATCGCAGCGAGTCATGGAAAAATGCGGCATGAAGCACTATAAAGATGAAATCGTTAAAGGCACCTCATGTCGCTTTTATCGGATAGAGAATTAACTTTTCCTCTGAATCCGCACGCACCCATTTAAAAAATAACTATGCGCCTGCAAACTACGACCAGGCCAGGACTTCATAAAATCAGGATCATCCTTCACAATCTGCTCAGGAAATTTGAACACATCAAATTCCACAGCCTCATCATGATAAAAATCAAAGGCGTATTGCGACAGAACTTGATACATTTCAGAGTCAGGAGATACTTTCAGTTTTTTAAAAACATAACTGCGCAATCTCTCAAAATTCCAATACAGCTGAAACATATAGCGCACCATACTTTTGCGCTTATTTCTGTAAGGGGCAATCATGTAGGAAGTAGGATGGTTCAAGGAATAGTACAGATTTTTTTCTGGCTGCCAATTCATATATTCTGGGGCAACGATGATTGGCGCGTATTCTTTGATGCCGTAATGCTTGGTGTAGGCTTCTTGGATCTGCTTGAGGGGCAGCGCTTCCTCATCAGCCTCTCTAAAACCAGGAATTCCGCTGGAGGCCAACAAAACTAAGCTTTTCATCTGTTCTTTCAGCGGGTCGGTCATATTGATGTCTTTTTCACGCATGAGGCCACCGAATATTGAATCCAGCCAGGGGCCTTTTGCATCAATGGTTCGATATTCTGTCAGTGAATGTTCAATGCAGTGATAAAATGGGGCCCAGGCGGGATCATCTCGATGCGTGAACCACTCATCTGGAAAGGTCAGCAGTGTGGCCTTCCAGGAGTTTTCAGGGTTATTCACTTTACTGTTAGCGATGAGATAAAACACATCCCAGTGATCATCAAGCTCCTGTGGGCTGACGACCCCAATATCATATTTTTTCTGGATAACTTTATGGTTTCGCAATGCTGAAATTTTGGGGAGCATATAGACACTGCGGCAGCCTGCGGTGAGTTTCCAGAGATCATGCGCTTGCGGCTGCATTTTATCGGCAAAAATATGCCAGGCGCACAGGATATTTCCTGGGCGATAAACTCTGTAGGTGGGTTTGATATCGGGATATTCAAAAAAGAGCTCGCAGCGCTTTTCCAAGATCAGGCTCAAGCCTGGGTTCATTTGAGGGTCAGCGATGGTCGCGCCATAGCCGTAGGTATTGAGAAATAATGGGTGGGGTGAATCCAGTTTATCCAATATTTTCACCAGGTCTGGCCTAACTGCTTGCACTCTTTTTTTAACTTCCTTCCAGGAAACTTCGGTTATAGCCTTTTGTGGTTTTGGATTTTTGATGGCGACAAAGGGCGACACCGACATTTTAACTGCCATGATAAGACCTCTCTTTTTTTAGTTATTTTAGTGGGGAGTAATTAAGATGCAGCCCTGTCGTAGAAAGGGGGACTGCTTGCTGTGGATCTGATTAGATTTTTGATCCGGCGAAAGATTCTGTTTTGCTTTTGCATGTAAAAACTCTAACTTGGCTAAGTCATATATGTCTCCTCGATGCCAGCCACCGACTTCCGTCAGACGACTGTATAGGTTTTGGGTTTCGCGCATCACCTCAAGACTGGACTGGCGTCCTTTCTTATGATGACGCGCGTATTGATCAACACTACTATTAAACGCAAACGAATAAAAGCAATCGACGCCTGCGCGGATATAACCTGGTTGCATGAGCTCTGTCAGTTCCAGACCATAATCTTTACCGAAGGCCTCACGAATTAATTTAACGGGGGCAAAGGTCTCATCTTCTGCAAAGCTGAAACCTGGCAGATCCCCAGCGGCAATTGATAAAATATTTTTCAGGATTTGACCTGCATGGACTTCATTTTTTCGTTGAATGACCCCCGCCACTGCTGCATCAATTTCCTGCCGATGCGATTGAAAATCAGGAGTGGGCACACCTTGTTTAGTCAGATAGTGCTTAAGTTCAGCACTGCCACTTTGATTAAGCCAATCTTCTGAAAATAAAATGACCTTCGCGCTCCAATCGGAATTGCGAGCACTGGCCAATGCCTTAAAAAGTTCCCACTGGTGAAAAATGGATGCTGGCATGCACATCGGCGTATTATTCAATTTGGAAAAATGGAAGAGACGATCGGAATCACCTAATTGGGCGAGAAAGAAAATGGATCGCGCCCCTGCGGTGACATACTGCAAATCAAGTGGGATCGAGGATGGCTCAAGATCTTCGTGTAAAAAAAGCAGATTTCCGGGCTGGAGCATCGCGAGCGTTGTTACCTTGCAGTCATCCTCATCATTTTGAATAAAGACTTCCAATCCACCCTTCAGAACCAGGCCAAAGGCAAATTTTTGCTCTGATGCTTGCAAATCTAGCATTCCCTGCTGCGCAATCACATCACCATATTTATATTCTGCGATATACGTCCTAAGAGAACGATTTTTCTTAAAAATAATATTAAGATGATTTACTAACTCTGGAGAACAATTGGCAATATTGTCTTTTACACTTGGCCATGATGCTTTTGTTATTTTCATTTTTTTTATAAGTTTTTAACCTAACCATGTGATCAATTATATTCTCATGCATAAAACTAGTCAATTGAACATTTGTTACAGAATTTTAACATTTGTATACTTTATTTATAAATAACGAAAAACAATATCATCATGTGTAATAAATTTGCTTATTTAAATAATTATTGCTATCATTTATGTCAACGAAACTTTAAATATACATAAAATTTGGTGACAAGTGGAAAAATCTATGATCGATGACTTAAATGACCTTCCAGCTAGCGTCATTACTGACTTCATCAATCTAATTAAATTATTTAATAATATGCTGACTGAAACCCTTGAAAATCTCGAGGAAGATTCCAAGCGCTCCGACTTTGAAAAAATAAAAGCGTATTTGAATGATCAATTTGACTGGTTTGCCAATAATATTGAAAACTGGCACAAGAAAGAACTTACAGCAGAACAACAGGCTGAACTTGTCGATTTGCAGAAAATGTTTGAAGAGTCAAAAAATATGATTTCAAGAATTGAGAGCACGCCTCGGCATTAGTATTCAGAAACGCAGGTAAAAAAAATGTGCTAAAATAAAATGCAACACATACCCAAAGGGAACCCATGCTATTTTCTGCTCCTGTTGTCTTTTATGATATTACCAAGCTCATTCACTCTGGGATGCTAATCTATCCAGGAGATCCCGCATTTTCAAAAGAGTGCATTTCCAGCCTTGATAAAGAGGATGCTTGTAATTTACTCCATATCCATATGAGCAATCATGCAGGAACACACATCGACTTCCCCGCTCACTTTATTCGAGGCGGCAAAACCAGTGCTGACTTTAGACTGTCACATTTAATGGGGCGCTGCCTTGTAATTGAGGTTGGCCCTGGCACACCATTAATCTACCCTGAAAATTTGGCTGGCCAAGATATTCAGGAGGGAGATATTGTTTTCTTTAAAACCCCCAATTCTGCAATCACAGAATATGTGGAAGAGTACACTGCAATTAGCCCAGCAGCAGCCCAATATCTTCGAGAGAAAAAAGTAAAAATCGTTGGCATAGATTACTTAAGCGTGGATGCACATGGAGATGATAGCTTTGCCGTCCATCGCGAATTGCTTTCTCATGACGTCCTGATTGTCGAAAATCTTGAGTTAAAAGAGGTTCCTGCCGGACTTTATTACGCCCGCATTTATCCTTTAAACATAAAGGAAGTAGATGGGTCACCTATTCGAGCAAGCCTGGAGAGATAAGGAAGCGCAAGCCTCAATCAATTGCTCTTTTCTTCCAATTCCAAACGCATATAATTGAAAGAAGAAAGCACTCTGGCATGCAGGAATTTTTCATAAAAATCCATAGCACCTTCATTATCTTTAAGCACAATGCCTTCAAGCCTACCGCACTTTTCCTGCTTGGCAATGTCCTTGAGCGCTTCAAAAAGAAACGTGGCCGCACCTCCTCTTCGATGCGATTTTATGATGTACAAGTCATTGATATAGAGGGTCGAAGAACACAACACCGTGAAGTTTCTACAGTCAATCGCATAAATTGCAAAACCAATTGGCTGCTCATCAGCCAAAAGAATCAGTACATTCGCAATGGGGCGCTCACCAAACAACAAGTCTCTAAACTCATCCTTTGAATATTTGAAGCGGTATAAAATACCCTGCTCATCAAAATCTTTTTTGAGCTCATCATAGATAAAATCGATATCCTTGACACTGCCTGAGCACACTTCTTTTTTCATAGTCAAATCGCCTTGTGTTATGACTCCATTATCCTTCAAAACAAAAAACAATAGCAAGGATGTGTCACATAAAAATCAATACATTTAAGGGCTCCCGTGTCTTCACATAGATCACGCTTATGGTAGAATAAACACTACAATTTTTTAGGGCGCAAAGGATTCTTAAAATGAAACAATACCTTGAACTAATGCAGGATATTTTAGACCACGGCGAATTCAAAGCTGACCGCACTGGCACTGGCATTTATAGCGTATTTGGCCGACAACTACGTTTTGACCTACAGAAAGGATTTCCATTGGTAACGACTAAAAAAGTCCACCTCAGATCCATCATCCACGAATTACTCTGGTTTTTAAGCGGGGACACCAACATTCGCTATCTGCATGAAAATGGCGTTACCATTTGGGATGAGTGGGCTGATGAAAATGGCGACCTTGGCCCTGTGTACGGCAAACAGTGGAGGCGCTGGGAAACACCCGATGGACAAGTGATTGATCAAATCACCAATATTATCAATCAGATTAAAACAAATCCAAGCGACGCCCCTCTCATGGTTGTTGCATGGAATCCTGGTGAAGTCAGAGAAATGGCTCTGCCGCCATGTCATGCAATGTTTCAATTTCATGTTTCGGGAAAGAAACTATCTTGCCAACTTTATCAGCGCAGCTGTGATGTATTTTTGGGACTTCCTTTTAATATTTCCTCTTACGCGCTACTGACCTATATGATTGCGCAACAATGCGACCTGGAACCCTCTGAGTTTATCTGGTCAGGCGGAGATACACATCTGTATAGCAACCACTTGGAACAAGCTAAACTGCAACTGTCTCGGGAGCCTTTTCCAGTGCCACAGCTTAAAATAGCGCGCAAACCAGACTCAATTTTCGATTATAAATTTGAAGATTTTATTATTGAAAATTATCAGTGTCACCCCAGAATTGTAGCACCCATTGCAGTCTAAACTGCCCAGATTATGGAGGGAATGTACAATGAAAAACGCCGTTTACCCGATCTGTTTTGGAACCTGCACGGTCATCTTTTTGGCGATATTGGGTCTATTGGTTGTTTCTCCCCATGATTGGACGCATTACCAGGTCAAATATTCGTTTGATCTGATTGAGCTAATTATTCAAGCAATTACCATTGTTTATACCATCAAGGTATTTCGCAAAATAGATACCGCTGACAGGGGCCTGTTTATTTGGCTCCTCCTATCCACGCTGGCCCTATTTGTAAATCAAACGTCCTATCATATTATGATGCTCGCCAGTAAACACGGCCATCCACTTGGCCTCTGGGCTCGATTTCTGCTGTTTTATCTTCCTTATTTGACCTGGCTACTGACTCTAATGGTTTTTGTGGGCAAATCACTGTTCTCCTATGTTTTGAAACACAGCACTTTTTTTATCTTATTTACCTTACTCGCCACGGCAAACTTAGTGCTGATTCTGCTATTTTTCTACTCCCATAATGCATACCTGTCAGCCTTTCTAGGGGTTGTTGCCGCCTTGAACTTCTCCCCTATCTATTCAGATGTCGTGTTTCTGTTTAATTTTTCCTCCCTCTGTGAATTGGTTTTACTGGAACTCACCCTATTATGTATGATGTGCGCCAAAGACCTGGGAATGCAATTCTTTTTGACTGGAGTCGCGTGCATCCTTTCCAGCGCATTTTTATTCAACTATTCCTACGTTGGAAATGCAGACCCCATGGTCTCAAACTACGCGGTAATGCTATGGTTTCTTGCATTGATTTTCATGCTGTTTGGCATTTTATTGCTTGATAAACACCAATCTTTTTCCATCAAAAACCATTTCAATAGAATCAATGCTATTCGCAGTAGACTCGTCCTATGGACATTTGGAGTGGCAGTCGGCAGCTTTCTTGGCTTTTTTGTTATTCTTCACACATTCTCCATGATTGATAACGATCTTTTTGGCGGGCTTTCATTTTTCGTATCCGCTTATGCTGTCGTGGTGGTATTGCTTTCCATCTGGATGGGAAAGCGCCTGGAAACCCCATTTAAAACACTCACCCATAATATCGAAGTGCTCATGCATAAAAACGACAAAACCCAGCTAAACCAACACGCATCAACGATTGATGAGTTTATATTTTTACAAAATTTTATCGTCAATGCCTTTGAATTTAGAGATGAAAAAGATCGCGTTAAAAAGAAATTTGGTGAAATGTGCGCCGCAGTAGCACATGATGTGGATGCTCCAACGGAGGCATTATTGGGACTAGCCGATGAAAGCAAGACTATCTCAGAAACGGATCGACTGGCTTTACGCAGAGCAAGCCAGGAAATTAAAGACATTGCCAACGGCATTTTGGATCAATACAAACAGTGAGTCAAAGATTGGCCTTATTTAACAAAATCAACCAATCTTCACGAAAATAATTGATTTAACCCCGTATGCACTGTAGTATTGGCCCTCATTGATCAAAGCAAAACGCCCCTTACTATGACCGCATTAGGTATCTGCGCAATCATCGCTACATTCATCAACTTATGGTATTGCTATCACGAAAGAATTGAGAATTTTTTCTGGAATTGGCCCGCGTACGGTCTTGTTGCAGTAGGAATGTTTATCAACCATGCCTACGCTAACGCGGCCATGCAAATCATTCAGGCAGGAGTTTCCACCTATGGCTTTTTTATTTGGACACGTCACCGAAACCACAGCCTAAAACAAATGCTTTACAGCATGGTACACGACCGACATCATCGATCTTACCCCAATCCTGTTATTGCCACATCCAGAATGCCCCTCAAGGCGCACTTGTTCTCACTACTGGCTATTATTGTGATGGCAGCGATTCTGTACTCTATTTTGCATCGGGTGAATGATATCGCCCCCATTACAGACGCGGTTAGCTTTACCTTTCTCCTCATCGCCTCCATCCAGCTGAATTACAAAAAAATAGAAAGCTGGATCTATTTTATTATCGGTGACTTGCTCTCCCTCCTTTTGGCATATAAAGCCCACAACTGGTACAATATGATTGCAGTCTCATTATTGATTGTGCTGAATATCATTTGTTTCACACGCTGGCTGAGGAGCATGAGAAAGCGGTCATGAAAAATTTTCACTTTATTACAGGTAACGAATTAAACGAAGGACAGCTGGATCAAGTCGCTCATTTACTCTTTGAGACTGGATACTATGAACTGGCATCGCTTAAAAATAAGTTAAATCTTAAACCGATTGCATTCCAAAAGGTTCAAACACTCAAGCCCTATGCTGAGTATACTCATATTCTGGTTTGCGACGATGATGTTGTTGGATTTTTTATTGCTGCAAAACGGGATGAAATCGCAGAAGTTGAGCACAGCACTCCGAACTGGTATCGAGATGAAAATGACCTAGCGTCTGCCTTCCACCGAATTAACCACTTTTATACTCGGCAAGTCTTAGACACAGACTATGTTGTCTATGCGACCACCATTGCAAAACCCTATCGAGGATCAAGCGCATATAAAACTTTGATCAACTATAGAAAAAACTTAGGCCGCGCAAACCACTGTACTCGCGAGGTCTTTGTGGTATGGGAATCAAATCGCGCGGCAAAACTATTTATGAAACACGAGGGTGCTGAAATTCTCGGCACAATTGACTGTACAGATATGTGCTTTAAAGATACGCTACTAAAGGGAGCGTGGGACATTTGAAAATACCGATGATGAAAAAATTTAACACAATTACTGGCGTTATTTCTTTTTGCTTGGTTATTTGGCTCCTGCTATTTTTGATGCAGTCCTTTCAACTCAAAACTCCAGATCAAATCAGTCATATCGCTGCACAAATTGAATTCTTAGTGCATGTCTTCATGTTGATTGTTGTTTTTAGGATATACAAAAATGCTGCCGCAGAAGACCGAAAAGTCTTGAAGTGGCTGCTCATTGCCAACATCGGACTATTAGCCAACGATTTCTCTTTTTATTTGGTCACCTATTTTCGAAACACCACAGGCCCCAATTCAAAACTGGTAGCGTTTTTGATTGACCTGATTCCCTTTTATCTGTGGATCTATGCCATTATCACATTTTTCTCTGCTGTGCTGCGTCGAGCCATCCCAAACCGAAAGCGCTACGTTAAAATGCTGATCCCTTTTGCAATTATGAATCTCATCGTGATTTCCCTCTTTTTGTCCTCCATCAATTATGCGCTGGGAGCATGGACTGACGATACCATTGCTCAGGCCTCTACTTTTATCGCCCAGATTATTGTTTTCGACTTTGCAATTTTATGCCTGATGTACTCAGAGAATAGAGGGTTCTCATTGCTCTTATCCGGCTTTATCATCCTGATGTCAGGAGATTTTTTTCTCATTTATTCATACATTTCACAAACTGTTATCCTGCTGGGCTATGGCGAATTGCTTTGGCTATTGGGACTGGCCTTCATTTTATTTGGGCTGATGTATTTGCTTAAAGACAAAAGCTATACAATTGATAGCTTGGTAAGACAGAACACCAGCATCAAAAGCAAATTGGTTTTCTGGTCTTTTAGCGTATCAGTCATTAGCTTCTTGCTGTTCTTTGTGATTGGCTATTCATTCTCCATCGTCAATAAAGACGTGTTTTTGAGTCTGCCCCTTTTCATTATGATTTACTCCGTTATTGTGATCACTTTGTCTGTTTTTATGGGAAAAACTTTGGAAGCACCATTCAAAAAAATCACTGCAAATATCGAAGTATTGATGCACGAGAAGGATAAAAGTCTTATGGATCATAAGCCTTCCAGCATCGAAGAGTTTATTTTCCTCCAGGCTTTTATTGCCAATGCATTTAAATTCAAAGAAGAAAAAGATCAGGCCAAAAAGAAGCTGGGGGCAATTGCCACGCAAGTCGCCCATAATATGCTAACCCCCGTCGCTGCATTACTGGTTCTAACCCAAAAATGCACTGGAATTCCAGAAGAAGAGCGGATTGTACTTCGTGAGGCAACTCAGACTATTCAGGATATTGCCAACAATGTGACCAATCAATATCGCATTACCGAAGAAAGAGGAATAGACCATTCAGACAAGATGCCATGGCAGGAACTCTTAATCTCCACATTAATCCTCGAAATACTGTCAGAAAAACGTCTGCAATACCGCAATAGGGATATTAAGATTAAAGCAAAATTCACTCCAAAAGCCCATTTCGCCTTCATCATTGGCAATCAAACTGAATTTAAACGTATGCTGTCAAATATGATCAATAATGCTGTGGATGCCTGCAAAGATGTGGCTAGAATTCAAGTGGCTCTAGATGTGTCGGATAAACATGTCATTCTTTCCATCGCTGATAATGGCAAGGGAATGCCTCAAGAACTCATCGCACGCATCATGAATAAAGAGGCGGTTACTGCGGATAAGGAAAATGGGCACGGTATCGGCCTCAATCATGCACATCAAACCTTGCAACGATACAAGGGCAGCATGGAAATTCACTCAGCCATAGGCGAGGGCACCGCAATTAAACTGATTTTTCGCCTCCTCAAAACTCCAGGTTGGATTGCCAACCAAATTGAAATTATCCCTGGCTCTATCGTCATTGTATTAGATGATGATTCTACCGTTATTCACAGAGCTTGGGATCACCGCTTTCAAGATATTGCTAAGGCCAACAATTTACAGGTCGTCCACTTTGAACAAGGTGCTGAAGCACTGGATTATATTATCAGCTTAACGGAATCTGAAAAAAGCACAACTTTTCTGCTGACTGATTATGAACTGCTCAATCAAAAAATGAATGGCCTGGATGCACTGGAAGCTTCTGGAATCAAGCACTCTGTTCTGGTAACCAGTCACTACGCCAATAAGGAAATTGTGACACGCGCAGCCTTATTGGGAGCGAAGGTCTTGCCGAAAGTATTAGCCGTAGAAGTACCCATCAATCTTAAGGCTCCAGGGGAAGTTACGGCCATTGAGCCAGTGGATATCATCATTGTAGACGACAAGCCGCGTTTTATGAAAACGATCATTGATTACAAGCTATCAGATAAAAAAGTTAAATATTATGAAGACCCCTATCTATTCATCAAAGAGCATGAAAAATATGCAAAAGATACCCCCATTTGCCTGGATAATGATTTTGGCATTCAAGAGCTTAACGGGCGTGACCTGGCTAAAAAATTACACGCAGACGGCTATGAACACCTGTACTTAATCTCAGGATCGCACTTTGATGACCTGCCAGAATACTTAATTGCGCTCGACAAACATGACGTCCAAAAGGCTCTTAATAAGCATTCTTAATAATAGCTCTTCTCCATCCCCTCGCTATCGGCCTCATCATCCATCTCTGCAAGATAGTCCAGGGCAGTTTGTGTATGGACACCCAAAACGCTTATCGCCTTGATGCTATTCAAAAAAGCTTCCTTGATTTCTGGATGTTCAGGCTTCAAACTCTCAAAAAGCTCATGTTGTGCTGCTTGCACTTCTTTCCACAAGTCATCAATGCTCTCAATAATGGGAAGCAGATCATGCGTCACCTGCTTTATATTTCTACTCACTTTGGAACCTCCTTAGTTGTTTTAAACTCTGGCATATTTGGCTGATTCAACAAATACTCCAACAATTGAGTCTGACCCTTGTTTTAAGACTAGGGGAGACTCCACTTTATGATGCAGAACAACGACCTGATTGGCTTCATGGAAAGTCACCATACCCACAATCATCCGTCCCTCTTCAGCATTATAAACTAATACCCAGTCGCCCATTTTGACCACGGCTTTCTCAGCAAAGACCACAATATCTCCAGCTTCAAACTTTTGTAGAGCTGATGGCATACTTAATTGAACAGCAAAAACCTTCTGCTCATATTGGCGCTGAGGCATCATATAGCTAAGTGGCGAAACCTCAGTCCCCAGGTTTTGCCTGAGCATGAGCAATTGATCTAAATAGTAAACTGGAACATATTCTCGCCCCTCAGGGATAGTCATCTTAGACTTTTGTTGAGCTTGGCTATCTGGCACCTTCCCTGTATGTAGCCATTCTGAGTCCACGCCCAGCAGTGATGCTATCTTTTGAGCCGCACCGCGCGTACTCTTCGCATCACTATTGAGAACATGATGAACAGCGCCACGCGATACGCCAAGCTTCCTAGCAATATGTGCCTGCTTAACACCTGCTTGATCAATGAGGTATTTTAAGCGTTTTGAAATGGTATCCAGATTGGAATCAACGGGGGGCAGCTTAATTTCATTCATGATAGCCTCACATTCATCTATAAAAATCCCAGTATAACACTATCTTTCAAAATAAACAAAACGCGTTTTTAGATCTTTTTTCATCGATTCGTCATTGACTTATTGGTGCTTAATGCAAATATAGCTAGACATTTGTTTATTTAGATGCTTTAATCTAAACGTAAGATTTATTTTTAATGACAAACGGAGATAAAAATGTTACCTATTCACCAAGATGCCAAAAGCTATCCTTGCATTAAACTGACCCTCTGCGATTTTTTATTTGAGGCCCTGGAGATTGAAGCAGAGGCAAATCGCTGCTCAATCCAAAATGAAGTGACTCGACGCCTACTTGCAACATTCTACAATGATATCGAATACCGTGTTCGTGCAATTGAATTGCAGCACGCAAAGATTATCTCAAACAGCGCCGCAAAATATGAACTACATATTGGTCGCAATATTATTGACCTATTAACTGAATCAGCCTGTGCCGATAACCACTCTCTAAATACAGAAATCCTTTTTCGCCTTTTAGTCAGCTTTACCAACGCCCCTGAAATGGAACTCCGCAACCACTGCGACACCCTGATTCAAAGCTGCGTCATCGATGAAGCAAAGGAGCGGGAGCGCATTGCAATGCTCTCTATATCAGATGCTTACCACCTCAACCAAAACGCGGGGCAAAAAAATGTATAGAGAAGCACGGGAAATTCGCGAAGCTGAAAACTTCAACTATGCCATGCAGCGCTTCAATATGGCGCGCCTGAACAAACAATACGACGAGGGAGACAGGGCCATCAAGCCCAGCCTAAAAGCATCAGTCCAAAAGCATGAGACTATTCGCTTGGAAATCCTGATGCGCTTCACCAGATATTCCGTGAAGGATCTCAAACATTTTTTCTCTACAATTGATGTTGAGACCGAAGCGCAACGCATTTTAGCCAAACTCAGCCAAGGCGAACCAGTATGAGCAACCAACAGCACATGATCCGCGTAAAATGCTCTTTTTTTACCAAACTGTTTTTGGTTAAAGAGGCGCAGATCTTAAAGCAAGACATCAATGCCCACCTGAATGCAATATTAGACCTGCACTGCTTCTCCGCACCACCAAGCGCTGAAGAATTAGGCCTTATCGGCTGCCTCATCAATCCCATTTTACAAAACCAGCAAAATGAAATGCCGTTCAAGCCTGATCCAGCACTCCTAATTAAATTCGCCGACTACCAGGAGTGGGAGCGCAAACGACTCATGGAAAAAGCCCTCAACCAGCACGTATTGCTGAAACTTTGCCACACATTAGAAAAGGATTATCACACTCAAATTGCCACCGAAATTTTAGAAGACTTCCCTCGCTAGGAAGAAGAAGAAGGTGCTAATCACACCTGATCAAATGCGGGGTGGGCGTAAACTCTCTCTTTCCTAAACGCCCACCCCTGATTTGATTTATTAACCAACGCGGAATAAGCGCCAAGCACATGGAACTCCTTCACCATTGTATCGGCATATACAGGTGTTTTCGTCTCTGTGCTTGGCGCTTATTCTGCACACCATCAACCAGCTTTATTAGATCATAGTTTCACTCAAAGCAAGGGCATATCTGGTTTTATCAGCTATTCTGTAAAAGCTATCACCAACCAATACTGGCTTATAATACATGCCCCCTGAAAAGTCCGTAAATCGTTTGAAAATTGTTGGAACACCATCCTCCATATCATCAATATTTTGACCACGCAACATCAGGTAACTAATTGGAAATGTTGGATCAAATATTTCCTGCGAGTCCAAAGTAATCCATGCATGATGCGAATAGCTGATGCCCGCTAATGAATCCACTCCTTTCTTCAAGGCTGCCACTATGAAATTCTCATCAAATTTATTTGCAGAACAAAAACAGTCTTCCGCACCAAGAATAACTGTCCCAATGGTTAAGATACCTTTGATTGCTGTTTCTTTGTGAAGCCTCGTAAGTATCTGCTGACAGGCAACATTACATTTTGCGAATAAATCTTCTTTACGTGGTCGAAAGTTTTGCAGAACCCAGGCCTGAAGCTCAGCCTCATACGTATGCTCCGTTTTGAAAGAAAAGTTATGCTCTCCCAACCCTAAAGCCCCAGTTCTTTGCACCGCATCTTTAAAATAGTCTATATACTGCATGATGACGCCCAGTGAAATCGCTTAAACATTATACTATGTGGCACTAACTTGTGTCATCATATTTGCATAATAAACCGCTGTATAATTGAAACTTCAAACTCAGCAATTGGGCATCTCTATCGATTTTGAACGGTGTTTCGCATCTGAACGTAAACGCGCAATAAATGAGCAACGCTGGCCAACTCAAATATCATGCTAAATTGTTCACGATCGATGCGAATCCGCACACTCATTGACTACTCTCTGGTTTCAGCCGTGACCTTATAAGCATAAACATACTTGGTCTGCTCATCTCCACCACCAGGCCCACCCTTACTGCCTCTATCAATGAAATATTGCTCGGCTGCTCTGGCCACAGTATGGGAAGCAGCTTCATGGTGAATCCATTTTCCATTAACTTCACAAACATTATGATCACTAAACAGACGCTTTTTTGGATTTGATGCAATGCCAACATACCAAACGCTAAGCCCCCCTCCTTCTTTGCCGATATGCTGTGTAATTGCTGTTATGATAGCATTTCTATCGCTCATTTTTAATCTCCTTTGTTGGTTGAAATAGCTCGCATTTTAATTCTGCAAGCGTTATAATTAATTAGACGTCAAAGATACTATCGTTTTCGTCATTTAAAATATTACCATTTCGCAAACAAAAGGTCAAGAGATATGTCTGTTTTTTTTGAAAATCTTAGAAAGGCAAGAGAAATTAGAGGGCTAAGCCAAGGAGACCTGGCTAAAAAAGCTAAACTTCTTCCTTCTGTCATCTCTCTTTTTGAAAATAACAAACGAAAACCATCGTTTGATAATCTAAAAAATCTTGCAGATGCGCTAGATGTTTCCACTGACTATCTTATTGGTCGCGTAAACGAACTCAATGAAAGCGTTAATAGCACTTCAGATGTTCTCCACCGCAACTTACATCAAGTACAAAATGATGATAATAGGGCTATTTTACAAAGCTTTATCGACATGTTAATTGATAGAGAAAAGAATAAGAAAATTTCAGATGAATAAGCCAAATCTAATCAAGGCAGAATCTGCTGCAAATCAAGTTTTAATAGAATACGAAATCACAGAAGCACCAGTTGATCCACTTTTGATTGCAAGTAAAAAAGGTATCATAGTAGAAGCTGCACCCTTAGAAAATTGTTTTGGCCAATTTTATAAACTGGGGGACAAATTCATTATTCTATACTCGAATGCGATTGACAATGATCGCTTCAAGCGCTTTACTGTGGCTCACGAGCTAGGACACTACTGCCTAGCTGGACACCCTGAATATTTGCTTGAAAATAGTACGCATCATCAATCAAAAGGAGAGCATCTTTCTCATGATCCATATGAACGAGAAGCTGACGAGTTTGCAGCAAACTTATTAATGCCAAAAAACCTATTTAAAGCACAGATAAAAAAGCAAAAAACAGAAGGCATGTCCGCAATAAAATCATTGAGCAATAGCTTTGAAACATCCTTAATATCTACCGCCCTACGCTATGTTAAACTCACAGATATACCAGCTGCAATTATTTTAAGCGAGAACAATAAAGTTTGCTGGTTTTCAGCCTCTAAAGCATTTAAAGACATACCAAATTTATCTTGGCCACAAAAAGGACATGCAATTCCAAGGGAGTCAGCAACATATGATGCATCTCCACAAAGCAAAGAAGGCAAAGCCTCCATGTCCACTCAAGACTGGTGCGGTGGTAGTAAAGATATCGAAATCCAAGAAGAGTATATTGATCTTGGCTCATACGGTAAAGTCTTGACCATTTTGACTGCTGAAGACTACGACCCTGAAGATGGCATGGAAGAAGATGATAGTCCCTGGTGATTAATAAGACCATCCTCCAGATTTATTTTGATTCAGGCTCGCCTTATGGCTCTGTACTGCCGAATGTACCTCAATATGCAGCTGCTTCAGATCTTTAGGCTCAAAAGAATTTCGCCTGATCTGAACAGCATCGATCTTAACGCCACCTGCTCCTGCTGGGGTCATAGAGCGCGCTTGTTCCCACAGTTTTTCGTGTTTGGCGAGATCCCTCAGCAATACAGACTGATCGGCTTTGACTGTCTTGATGAGAGCATGCCCTTCATCAATCGCAGCCCGATTACCTTTGTCCATCACCAGATTATTGAGCTCATGCCGTTTGGTTTTTTCCAGCTCTTTCAATGCTGCATATTCTTCGACTTGTTTGAGTACTGGCGCACTCAAGCTAATCTTATCGCCAGACACCCAAAATACAGGTTTATTTTCTGGCTTGATTTCTTGTGCTTTAACCGGGGTCAGGCCAAAGCTGATTTTCTCAGATTCGTTGAGAACTCGGCGCATGGTGCTCATCTGACGTTTTACACCATCCACACCTTGATGAATCAGGACGTCGTTATAATCTGGCTTCTCAACGGCTCTGAGATTTGGTGTTGCTTTATAGCACTTGATACCCTCTGACTCTAACTTTTGTGCTGCCTTTTTCAGTGCTTCGGTTGGACGCTGATTTTCTCCGTCGTTATCGGCTGCAAAATAGAAAGTGTCTGTGCTATGCTTCTTGGCGACCCAGGCTAAATGCTCAGCATTTCTAATATTCCCTACCGTCACATAAATATTCGCATCAGGGAATGCTTTAATCAAAGATGCTGCGGTTTCTGGCCCTTCAGCAATAATGACTTTGTTGCTCTCACCTTTATGAATCAATGCCACTGAGCCTGAGATCACTCCTCTTGTGCGTTTTGGCACATCGACTTCAGCTTTATCTACTTTTTTGGCGGTAGCTGGATCAATCAAAATAGTTTGGGTAGCCGTGATATGGCCTTGCTCATTTTTAGCGGCGATTAAGGCAGCGGGATAATAAGCTTTGCTCTGCGGGTCTTTTACACGCGGATGGAATCTAAAGCCTGACAGATCACCTTCGATATGGCGTGTTTCGCGCAGGTAACGCTCTGCAATAGTGCCTGCAATGGGTTGAGATGTTTTGAAATAGTAGCGGGCATTTTCGATCCTCTGTTGTTTTTCTGAGGCAAGGGTACGCGCTTCAGCTTCAATCTCTTCAGCCGATTTTTGCTTGCGAATATAAGTGATATCTTTTGCCTGTGAATCGGATAGCCCTGCAATTCTGGCTCCTGCTTCCAGTGCATCCACATACGATAAGCCATAGCCATAATTGGCATTCATCAGTAGCTGAATGGGGTAACCGCCTTCACCAGACTCAAAGGATTTCCAAGATCCTGCATGTGGGCCACTGACATTAATTGAGAAGGAGCCTTTTTTGCCTACTCGAATATTATGCCCGCTATGTTTAGGCTTGCTGTAGATATCTCCCAACACTTGTTGATAGAAGTTTTCACCCATATTGATCAATGCCTCGCCAATACGATCTGCGTTATAGGTCTCTTTTTTAGCTTCGATATTTTCGCCCATTATTTTGGAGCGTAAATCGTGTACTTTATTTACGTACGTTTGTTTGACCCCATAATCACGCGCTGTTTTTTGCAGCTTACCTTCATCAATACCCAATGCCGCCAGATGTGGCTTGTATTGCTCAAAATTCTGATAAATTTTGAAGGCGAGTTCGCTTTTTTGCTCAGCGAAGGCTTTGGCAATATTGGTATTAACAGCCAGGGCACTAATTGCCTGACTGCTCTTCGTAGCAGCATAGGCACGCTTCCAGGCTTTAGCTGATTGTGCAGTTAAATTGCGATAGTGTTCGGCTTCTTTGTAGAACGTACGGTTTTCTGGTGTGAGTGCTGCAAGTGCCTTGCGTTTATCAAGGTTTTTGACCGCTGGCTCAATGCGGAAGTGTAGGCGCTGCTCTTTGACCAGCTTTTCATAATCAGGGTTATTGAGAAGTTTTTTCGCAGCTAATTGGGTTTTTAAGGATTGGGGCTGCCAAGCTTTAGCATAGGCTTTCACTTCCTCACGTTTGGTATGCGTGTCACTTTCTTTTTTCAGGCGTGCAATATCCAGTTTCTTGAGAGAGCGTTCATCTAAACCGATCATCTCATCCCATAGACGATAAGCCGCTGCATCACGGTTTGAAACTGCGCCCTTGATGACCATGTATTTTTTATTGCGTCGTACCTTATCTGCCTTTTTAAGCGCTGCGTATTTTTTCTCATTTTGTATTAAGTTGATACGCATTAAGGTGAGGCATTCTGGCGTTAATAAACTTGGTGCTTGAAGCGCAATTGTGTACGGCACTGTACGCACGTTAATAAGGTCTTTATTCCTTTGTACAGCTCTGCCGATTGCACGATTCGCAGCACGATATTCGGCATACGCTTTGACTGCCGCTTTTTGGTCAGGATGAAGAAGCGGTTTTCTCCTTTCATCATGAGCCCATGCACCTAAATGAATTTTCTTCCACTCCATGCCTTTAAATTCAAGCTCGCGGATCACAGAGCCATAACTTTTTTTGTTGGCAGCCAGGTCTTTCTTGATGTTGAAGGCGATATTTTCTTTCAGGAGAATATGACCTGCTTTTTCTGCTTTCAGGAATGCGAGCACTCTTTGGCGGTGTTCATGACGTTTGGCTTCGCGCTCTAATTTATCCAGCGGGATTTTAAATTGCTCAATTGCTTTGGCATATTCAGCTTGATGCGTGAATAAGTGATGCGCGGCTTTGTCTAAATCACTCAGAGCAAGATGGACTCTCAACGCCTTCACATCAGCATTGCGGTCACTGGTAGCGAACAATGCCAGGGCTGGATCAGGGTTTTTATGCTTGAACGCTTGTACGCAAGCTCTACCTTTGCCCTGATACTCCATGACTTCGCGGTGTCTGTTGCGTTCAACTGGATCAAGGGAGTGCAAAAGGGTCAGTGTGGCATAACGTTTACCCAGGGCGTTGATCGTATCCCAACTTAGGCCACGCTCCCGAATGAATTGGCCGTGTAACCTGCCATCTGCCCTAATTTCTTCAGCGACTTTACCTGCATCGAGATTATGGCCTTTTTTAGCCAACTCTTCATAGCGTAGCACCCGTTCTCTGGCTTCATGCGATGCGCTGTAACGTTTCAGTTCATCCAAGCTGACATTGTTGAGCTCCATCGCTAATTCATATTTGTGGGCTTCGTTATAGAGCAAATGCGCCTGCTTATTCCGTGCGATCATCAGGTCATAGTTTTTGCCGTATTCGGCGTGTTCGCTAAAATCTTTGCCTGGGATGGCGCTGCGCTTCATCTCCGACCAGCCTGTGCCTACACCACGTTTCAAATCAGCATAAACCGCCACTGCAACCGCATCCTGACGGCGAGTGGTTTTGAGCTCATCTTTTTTAACACGATCCAATTTTTCGTTATAGGCTTCAACATCAGCCAAGAAACTCCAGGTGTCTTTAATTTTTCCCCTGGCGAGATTCATTGCATTCAGGCATTGACCCATGACCTTATCTGGATCAAGGCCTCTGCGGATGGCGTAATTTAGAGGGAAGTCGATGACCGTATCTTTGATGGATAGGCGACTCAGATTTTTCTTAAGGGTTTCAAAATTGGTATGGGTGACTTTATCCGCAAAGATATAGGCATAATCGCGGTGACGGGTCAGTGCCACATAAATCAAATTGCGACTCCAATATTTTCCACCAACGAAGAGGAAGGATGTATCAACGGTGACACCCTGGTTTTTATGAACGGTGGCCGCATAGCCATAGTCAAAGTTTTGATATTCTTTGCCATCAAATTTTACTGTTCTGGCTTTCTTACCTTCGCCAATCACTGCGGTGATTTGAGTGCCTTTTATTTCAGTGATCGTTGCAAAGTGGCCATTCTTCACATTCAGCTTCCAGCTATTTTCTAAAAACAGAATCCGCTCACCGACCATCAACTCGATTTGCTTGGTCTTATCTTTCTGACCTTCGCGATTATCTTTGACTTCAAAGGCATGGGCTTTTCCTTTTAAAATACCTGCCTCGATGAGCTGTTGGCGGGCGCGTTGATTCAGGATGGTAATGTCTTCGTTGCGGTGGGCCAGAATAATGGTTTCATTCATGACACCAATGCCACGGGCAGTGATGTGTTGACCCCACTTACTCATCAGCATATCCAGATTAGCGGCTTCGGTTTCACTCAAGAAGACTTGACCTTTATGGGCATAATTATCCAGTGCAACGCCAACCTTACCCATTGAGAGCATTGTGGTGGCAAGTCGATCGTCGAGGGATCTTTGGCGTTTGATTTCGGTCAGCTCCGCAAAGCCTAATCTTTCGAGTAAGGCTCTGAATGGTGCGCCTGGGCCAACCGCTTGCACTTGGCTGGGGTCACCGACCAGAATGAGCTTCGCTCCTGCCGCGCGCACCTGATCAACAATCCTGGAGAGATCGCGACTGTCTGCCATCCCTGCTTCATCCAGAACAATCACATCTTTTTCACCCAGGGTGAGCTTTCCCTTTTCCAGTTTGTACTTGAATGAGGCGATGGTGGAGCTCTTAATATTTGAGCCGGACTCTAAACTTTCCGATGCAATCCCTGCAACGGCAACGCCTATAACGCGATAGCCTTCAGCCTCCCACACTTCACGCGCGGCGTTCATCATGTAAGATTTGCCTGTTCCAGCTTTACCGACCACCAAAGCGATATCACCACCCATCAGGATATGTTCGAGGGCGGCTTGCTGGCCTTTATTGAGATCGTATTTTTCGATTTGCTCCTTCAATCTCCAGGAGGCCACCATGTGGTGCTCGGCCTTACTGAGTTTCACTGCCTGCTCTTCCATCGTCCATTCCATTTTGATGTACTGACGGGTGGCATAGCGCAGGCGTCCATCATCACCAGGGCCAAGGGTGATGAGGTCTGGATGGGCTTTGACCCTCAATATTGCCAGCTCAAATTCTTCAGGGGTATTCGTGGCTTTATTGACGACGCAGGCCAAATCGCGATCGCTGAATACTGAATAGCGCTCACTCATGATATTCAAAAGCGATGCGGGTGCATTGAGGGCAATTTCCCTCTCCATTTCGTGGCGCATCTGATTGTCTTGATCCAGGTATTCCGCACGATCGTCATTCTGCGGTCTGCCGCGATGGCGTGTGGGGATTAGGTGGTTTGGGTCAACTTCCAAATCAATCCCATTGTCTTTAAAAAACTTATCCTGAGCATCCCGCCACTTGCCGCCCCAAGGGTCTTTTTTAACAACGATCCCTTGATTGAATTCTGGATTGAGATCCCGTGCTTTCAGCGAAAAATGCTTGCCGACTAAGCGACGGGTGGTGGTCAGCAGGTGCGCATGGATATTACCGTCTTCAACGTGAATATTGAGATCGACGGGAATGCCTTTACTGACAAAGTGATCGTGCGCGAATTGGCGGGCTAGCGCAATGTTCTGCTCAAGGGTCAATTCCTTGGGAAGGGCCAAAATATAATCCTTCGCAACCTGAGCATCACGACGGATCTCAACCCGCTCTACTTCATTCCAGAGAAATTGACGATCGGCAAATGCGGCATCTGCACCAGCGGGAAGCAGGATCTCTGAGTGGGCAACATTCGGCTTATCGCGATAATCGAAAGTCATCCCTGTACGATCATCGAAGAGGATAGATGCTGAACGGTAGGCAGCCGCTTGCACGGCATTTTTGCCTTGCGAACGGGAATACACTACACATCTAGCAAACTCGATAGCCATGCAACCTTCCTTTGCTTAAAAAATTAATTAAAAACTTAGTCGGGATGGCAAATGTAGCACATTCGAAAGCAATGTATATTGCGCACCCTGCCAGGCGAGGGTGAGTTTAGCTACAGGCGAGCAAAGTCGCCTTTCGCAGAGGTTCAAGGGGGTTTTTAAAAAAGCATCCTTATTTTGTTACAAATGGGGGTAAATAGGCTTGTAAGTCTCGTCATTGCTTGATTTTGCAATTCCTCAAAAATGGCACTTTTTAAAAGCCCACCTGATGTTGAAATTTAGTTTAAAATCCGTTGCTGAAAACCGTTCAGGAAAATTTGACTTTTACCCACTAAATGTGGTATAGTCCAAAATGCACACGTTCCTCTATCTTGGTATAAACAAGATGGAGATAATCACTATGTCCGATAAAATCGACACCCAAACCAGCGAAGAGAATAAAACCTCTTATGCTCACCTCATCATGCAAAAACGCAAAGCCGCGCTTGAACACGCAGCCCAAGCTTATGAGCAAGCCGTCAAAAAACGGATTCATGAGCTCGGCAAACTTTGCCTTGAATGCAACCTCGGCGACCATGACACTGGATTTTTAAGAGAGCAATTTCTAAAAATCTCTGTGAGGCCGCCTAAAAGTCCTGAAGCTGGACAGCCTGAAACTGTTAAAAAGGAGGCTGTCAAAAATGGAAAAAGAGTATAGCAAGGTACGTGATGAACAGGAGCGCGCAAAAACTCACCTCAAGATTAAGTATGGAGGCTTGATTATTAAATCAGGCCTACATCGTGAATCAAAAGATGTGATATTAGGGGCGCTGATTTCCATTGTTGAGGAATTAGCGAGAGAGCCTGGCTCTCGGATGCTTTTTCAATCCAAGGGAATCAATGCGTTTTTAAAAACCTAATAGGTCAGTACCGGAGCAGCCTTTTTAATAATGCTGCTTCGGCCTACCCCTCCCCAATAGCGTGAGTCCCAAGAATCAGAAGGGCTACCCTTGCCGTAAAGCCAATAATCCGGCGTTTGAGAGTTGATGCCTCTGGGTACACTCTCAAGAGGTAGCCCGTCTGTGTCTTGCTTGTGTAGAGGCGCATCATAAACCTGACCATTCACCACAATTAATTGAGGCGTCAGTGTGACGTTATCGCCAGGCATGGCAGCGAGCTCTTTGATAATGGGGCTGTATCCACCTGGACAGCTGCCAGGGTTTAAATATCCGCGCTTTAGGCCGATGCTTCCCACTGATTGCGGCAAGCAGACCACGACATCATCACCACGGTTTAAACTGGTTGGCGCGCTCACCTTGTATAAACCGATGGGCATTGATGACGACCAATTGAAATAATAGCCGAGCGATATCACGGCCACAGAAAAAATATCCAGCAAGGCGATGACAAGCAGAATCAACAGAAACAAAATGACGACTGCCTTTAAAAACAGTCGCCCGATTTTTTTGCCTTTTTTGTTTTCTGCGTTCATAGAGTTCTGATTCTGGAATAAGCCTCTATCTTAATCTGTAGTAGCAGCAAACTACAAGACCAATTACCCCAGCGCCCGCAATAGTCTGCAAATATTCCTTCGTAAGATGAATGTCAACATGACTTTGCAAAAGGTACTGACCCCCAAAGCCAATCAGAAATAAAATCACCACGGGGGTCATGCTGTGAAGGCAAGCCCTGAAGGCCTGCACTCCTGCGGCTGCAAAAAGCAACCACGCGTAAATATAGCCTTCACCTGCCACTGCATGACTGTTTTTTACAAATAAAGCCAAGCCGAATAATACCGCTGCGGTGATCATATGAATCAAGGCACGTTCAATTGAGAAAGAGTATTTGAGCATTGCCCATTGCTTCAGGCCGAATATTTTTGCTTTGGATACCTGGGGCGCTTTAAGGCTGGGGTTGGCCCCTGGCTTAGTGTTTGCTGCTGCTATTGTCATGATCATTGTCCTTGCTCTAATTGAGTGCGGGCAGCCTTTAGCCGCCCTTGTTTTTCTAGTTTGAAAATACGTGAATTTGACCACCTTCGCCATCTATCGAAATATAGCCGTCCATGAATAAGTCACGCGCTATCTTTTCATAATCGATGTAATACTGGAGGTGTTCGGGGATTTCATAACAGTCAGCATAAAGCTGTTCTGCAAATTCTTCTTCTGAATAATGGCAGCCGTGATAGTGATCTTCAACCATTTCTTTGGCCTCGCTAACGTCACTATAATATTGAAGGGCTGCAAGTGCAACGTCTTCGTGCTCTACAATAAATTCTGCAATTTCGTGGACAGTCTCGATGCTGGTTGACTTTCCTAAACGATATTCACCGAAACCTTCCGACCCATGGATTGACCACTCTTCTGCTGATATTTCAGGGCTACTTGCTAACATTTGATTGATTTGATCTTGGATGGTGTCAACATCTTGGGTTGCATCGATCCAAACACCGTGAAGCTTGCCGTTATTGTAAGCGGCTAAGTCTGCTACATAAATTTTGATATCACTCATTTTCATCTCCTGTTACCCCATTGGGGCTTTTGCTTTTGCAACCTCTCATTAGGCTACAAAATCAGTATATCAAGGGTGCGCGCCAATGTCAACATAAAAAGTAAATCTTTTTTATGTTAATTATTAGCGACTTATCAGACACTCTCAAAAAGATATTAATAAACTGATTTTCTTTATTTAAATAGCTGTTTTATATCAGGGGAATTGAACTCCTTTCTATGCTTCATTAGGCAGTCACCGATCTCATCTTTGAGCAAATAATTGTCAATGCTTTCGCATGCTGCTTTAATCGCCTCTTTTATGGTCATCACCTTGTATGTGGCAAGAAACTCAGAATCTGTAAACTGAAATAGACGCTCTTCAAAAGGGAGGGCTAAAAACTCATTGATAAAATCGTACCACATACCAACAAACAGGACCCCCCACTTTTTCCGCTTATAAAAACTGACTTGATGAACAGTCAAAACCCCATTTTCTTCAAGGGTGTATCTGTACTGAGTATCATCATTGGCCTCATGATTATCGGTGAACTCTGCAAGCTCGTTGGCCCGCAAAAATTGCTCAGCATAGCCGCCCCATTTATTGGCGCACTTATGCATGGCTAGAAAATACTTTGCGGCATCTTGCGGGTGGCCGCTGCGGCAAATAAAAAAACAGGCTTTGCTTTTGGACTGGCTAAAACTACTACTTGCGATTGAATATGTTGCGGTTGACATGATGTCTCTCTCCTTGCTGTTACCCCTTCGGGGCGTTGTGTTTTGTGGCCTTTTAGTAGATCACAGAGCCATTATATCATGTGAACTTACAATGTCAACATATAAAGATACGTTTTTTAATGTTTATTTTTACTGACACTCTTATGCCATTTATGCAAGGCAACCAATGCCCACACAGCTTCAACCAGCCCGAAGGGCCAAGCACCTTGAAGAAACCCATAGATAGACGCCAAGCCACAGGCAAAAGCGAAGGCCAGAATAAACCAATGACTGCGATGCTCCAGCGCATAACATATCAACATTGCACCAACAGCAAACAAACCAAACAGGGATAGCCCGCTCATCATGCGCCTTTAAATAACGCGTTGAATCTGGCTTCACCGTCTTGCTTATTGGATTTGAGCCATATCTCCTTGATGACTGCCTCATCAATACCCAATTTGAACACGTCGATTTTATTTTTCTTTAAAACTTCTAGCGCTACAGCACAGCCCCAATTGCTCGGCTCATCAAGGCCGCGAGCGTAACCTTGAATGCGATGTATTTTGACACTGTGATTTATCTTTCCATAATTTGCCGCCGCAATCTCATTAAATTGATCGAAGAAAGGGCCGTTAATTTGTAGCATTGCCGCCATAATTTTAGCGCCAGAACTTGCTTTGAGATCCTGCATTTTTGGATCTTCTTCAAGCTTGAAAATTTCCTTATATTTTAAAATATCCGGCATGTCTTCGCCTTCTATGCGCAATTGCGCGCGCAAGCGTTCGGCCTCGCGGTAAAGCGCGCGAAGCATTTTTTGCGAAGGCTTGAAGGGGATTTTCTTTTTGTGAGCAGCCACAACTAACTCGCCCAATGTATCCATAAATTCTTTGGGCACATAAAATGGCAATTTTTCGAGATTTTCATAACCACATTTGAACAGATCTTCACAGGCTGTTAAATTGTCTGTAACCATTGCAAATTTGAAACGATCTTCGTCATTAATTGTGTTGACCTCTCGCACTTCTTGGCTGTCGAGCACACCGATTACTTTATTACTGTCATCATAAAACTCAAACTTTACGGGATGTCTTATCCTGGCCCTGAGTGTGATTCTCATCGTGCGCGCTCCTTCATTGAATAAGCAAACATTAGCAGACCCGCCCCATCAAGTCAACATATTTAAAAACGCTGTTTTATGTTATTGTGCGATTGTGAATAACGAAGGACTGTCGATTATTTTCTTTTTGTCTTTAAGAGCCAATTTCTTAATTTGCGCCTCCGCTTGCATTGCCAAGGACTGCGAGCCAAACTGCCATTTTTGAGCAATTCTTACAGGCTTAAAACTGCGCGTATATTTGGCCCCACCGCCTTCGCAGTGGTCGCGATAACGCTTTTCTAAATCGTTTGTCCATCCGGTATAAAAAGCGCCATTGCTGCATTCGAGAATATAGACCCAATAGTTTTCGCCTGGTTTATTTTCTAGTTTTGCCTGCTTTCTTTCAAGCATTTTTTGACTGTATTCCTTCTCCGCTTCTTGGACTGCACCCGAAACCGAGCCATCGAGATTGTATCGATCACCACCCGCAATCACTGCCTGCAAATAGATTTCTTGCTTCGTCCAGATGGCCAACGCTAATCTCAACACGGAGGCAGAAAGTTCCGGCAGATTTTTTGCAATCTCTTTTGCAGCTCCAAGCGCCAATGGCAAAGGTTTATTGGCATTGAAAACCACTGGATAAGTCTTTTTCAATTGCTTCAACACCTGCTTGGCCTCTTCAAAATTGGAGTGATGCTTTTTCTTGCTGGTCTGCACAGGTTTTTTGAATGACTCTTTCAATGCCTGTAAATCTTTGAAGGAACTAAAGGCGGCATTATTGCTCGAAGATTCCATGAGTCCCAGTGATTTGAAAATGATTACCCCTATTATCCTGTCTTTTTGCAAGCAGGGCAAGAGCCTGGTCATGCGCGAGTTTATGTGCATAATTAAGGATTTTGGTTCGATTCCCATTTTATAGAAAGCAAGCACTTGCGTTTAAAATCAGCGCATTGTAAACTGAATCTGGTTTAAAAAACCAAAGGACTCTTAAAAAGGACATGGAGAAAACGCGAGACTACTTTTAGACGAAACTTTTTGGGGGCATTATTGGGGGCATCCTCGACACTCTCTCAAAAAAATACAAGCAAACATAAGGCTTGTAGGCTAAAATCTGACTCCCTTTCCCTCCGCCATTTAAGACAAAAATGAAACAAGAAAATAAAATTGCACTGACCAATGGCATCGCTTTATTTGCAATGTTTTTTGGCGCAGGAAACTTAGTATTTCCACTCATGTTAGGCAGTCATGCAGGGCATCATCTAATTGGCGTATGGCTGGCTTTTATTCTGGCTGGCGTGGGATTGCCCTTTTTAGGTGTGTTTACGATCACTTTGTTTAAAGGGGATTATTGGAAATTTTTTTCACCTCTCAGCAAGCCATTAGCATTTCTGGTGATTACTTTTTTAATTTTAATTATTGGCCCTTTATTTGCGACACCCCGAACCGAAACCGTCACTTTTGGCTCCATGCAAAACTGGATGCCAGGCCCCCTACAGCACCCTGCTATTTTTAGTGCACTTTATTTTCTGATTGTGTTTTTAATTACGCTTAAACAGTCACATCTCACTGAAATATTAGGAAAAATATTAGGGCCGGTTAAAATCACGGTTTTTGTCTTATTGATTATCAGCGCAATCTGGACAGGACAACACGCCATCGCAACGCCCCTTTCTGCAATTGACCAAATCAGTAACGCCCTTTCAAGCGGTTATAATACGATGGATTTATTGGCGGCATTCTTCTTTGGTGGCGTTATTTATCAGGCCATTATCTCTCGCTGTCAAAAACACGGCATTGATTTTAAAACGCATGCCACAGCAATCACTTTAAAATCATGTCTCACCGGCGGCATTTTACTGACCTTGGTTTATACCGGATTCATGATCTCTGCCTGGTTACATGCTCAGGGTCTGCAGAATGTTCCCACTGCATCCATGGTCTCCGCGATTTCATTTTTGATTTTTGGCCAGGCTGGCGAATGGTTTGTCGGCCTGTGCATTGCACTCACCTGCATTGCGACGGCATCAGCCTTAACCGAGGTCTCAAGCCACTATTTCTATCGCTTTATTGGGCGCGGAAAAGTACCTAGATTCATCTGCCTGGTGACCACGCTCCTCATCATGTATGCCATGTCCTTATTGGGCTTTAACAGAATCATCGCACTGGCTTCACCCATTTTAAACTGGCTTTATCCCTTGCTGATTTTGTTCTGTGTGATCCGCTTACTCATGAACACACTGCGCCGCAAAAGCCAACGAACCTAACGCCCCGGCATTTTGATCCAATTTAGCCAACACGATCGTCCGTTCAAGAGACTCCATATTTGCGCTTTTAAGATACCCATTCATCAATTGACGGGTTTTTTGATGGATTAAATCTAATAGATGTCTTTGCTTCATCACACCGCCCCCTAAAATAATTTTTTGCGGGGAAAAACAAAGCAAATAGTTCATCATCGCAGCTGCCAGATATTCAGCCTCTAATGCCCAGGCCGGATGATGCTCAGGCAATTGCATCGCAGAATCCACCTTCCAGCGCGCCTTTAAAGCAGGACCTGATGCAAGCCCCTCCAGACAATCATGATGATAAGGGCAGCAGCCTACGAAAGGGTCTCTAACAAGATCATGGGGTAGCAGCACATGCCCCATTTCCGAATGCATGACGCCATGAAGCAGCTGACCATTGACCAGCACACCGCCTCCAATTCCCGTTCCCACTGTCAGATAAATCGCATCGGTCAAACCTACCGCATGCCCCCAGCGCATTTCACCCAGAAGCGCCACATTCACATCCGTATCAAATCCAATCGAAACAGCCGGAAACGCCGCCTGTAACTGCCCGACTATATCACAATTCTGCCAAGCCATTTTGGGCGTAGAAGTAATATAACCATAGGTTTTGGACCCACGCAGCGGATCAATCGGTCCAAAACACCCCACGCCAATCGCATCGAGCTTTCCTTGCGCATGATGTTCAGCCATAAAGGCAATCACCTGCGCCAAAGTCACCTCGGGTGTCTGAGTCGGAAATTCCGCCCGATCAATGATTTTGCCAGTCTCATCCCCCATCACACAAATAAACTTCGTCCCACCTGCTTCGATTCCTGCTAGTCTCATTGTTTAGTCCATTATTGAAAAACAGAACATTTTATCACATCTTTTTCAGAGTGCAAACAAAGATACCGCAACATAAAAATATATATTTCATTGCCCTATAGATGAAGTAATGGTATAATATTGATAAGCATGCAAAAATATGAGATATAAACAAATGTCATTAAAAAGGAGCGCGCTATGTTTGGTCAAATCACATGCCCTATAAATAAAATCCCTGGCGCAGCATATACTTGTGTATCAAACACACTAATCTTTGCTGCGGTTATTAGCACACTCCGAAATTTTTGGGGCGTTCCTGCTTTAATGAGCACAAATAATGGCATCGGCACCGCGGGTATTGTAATACTTGGAGTTCTGGCAATGATTACTCCATTAACTCAAGTCATCCATTCTGCACCTGATGGCCTCAAAAAGTTACTTACCTTCCACCAGGCTTATCTTGATGATCATGAGGTTGATAACGGCAATAAAGATGGCGCTTGTAAATTTTATTTACTAAAGGGGTTTCACATTCTCTTAGGAGCCGGAGCTGGAATTGGCATTGCCTCAATGCACGAAGACGCCTTCAAGGAAGCAACATCTCAAAAAGACCAATTTTATAGCATTACCAATCCCACAGACAGGGAAACAACTGCTAAAATATTATTTGGCTTTACCCTGGTTCAATCACTGATGTATTTATCCAAAGCAGCTTTAATGAATAAAAAAGAATTCAAAAAGTTATTTCATGAAAGGGGAAAAGTATTCGGCACCCTACTTATTGTATTTGCAGCTATCGCATCTAATCCAAACAGAGTATATAATGAAAAAAAACTGTTGCACTGGGAGATAGATCAACATTTAACAAACTATGGCACGCAAGCCCTTTCTGCTATATTTTCACTGGCCCCGTTCATGCAAGCATTAGTTGACACAAACTCAGTACTTAACGCAATCATTGACAAACTACGCAATCGCAATTCTTCTACGCAGCAAACAATAATCAGCTTTAAAAAAATAGGGGCTTCTGTAGCCTTGGCGATATGCTCAGTGGTGCCTAACTTTTTTTTTAATCTTACTGCAAATAGCTCTAAAGAGGAGGCCATGAAAATACTTAGCTATATCTTCATCGTAATAGCAGCACTTGGAAACATATGTCCTAAAATAAATGCAGCCATACGAGACACTAAAGTGCTTGATACTCTGATAAATGCGTCTGATATTCCGAGAAAATTATTTAAATTGATGACTTCTTGTTGCCGTCGCGCGCCTAGTCCAGAAGAACTAAGGCTATTAGTAGCGAATCACCCTGGCGCTGGCGCTGGCTCTGGCGCTGGCTCTGGCGCTGGCTCTGGCGCTGGCTCTGGCTCTGGCCCTGGCGCTGGCGCTGGCTCTGGCGCTGGCCCTGGCGCTGGCCCTGGCGCTGGCCCTGGCTCTGCCGCTGGCTATGGCTCTGGCGCTGGCTATGGCTCTGGCGCTGGTCTTTCAACCCATACTCCCCATCCTTCAGAAAGCGATTTCAAAAAAGACGCCATAGAAACAGCCCCCATAGCCCAAGGATCAACTCTGACCTGGCTGTATAGCTACCTTCCTTCGCCAGGTAAAATATTCAATGCTTTGCATGAGCACCTCCCCTGTGCCCGTCCAAAAAATAAGGCATCCCAAACAAGTCATACTACTCCAACTACAATGCAGGATTGTACAGTTGTACAGTATGAGTGATGTGAATATCTTAAATGAGCGCAATCAATTCACGCACATTATTCACGACTTGCAATTTAATTTTTGAAGCGGCTTCTTTATTAAAATTGGCTTTTGAAATAATGGCCTGCTTAAAACCGTGCTTTGCGGCTTCTGCTAAACGCTCGGGACCGTAAGGGACGGGGCGGATTTCGCCTGATAGGCCGACCTCTCCAAAAACAACTAAATCTTGGGGCAAGACTTTATTTTTAAAACTGGAGAGAATAGCCAGCATCATTCCTAAGTCTGCACTGGTCTCACTGATTTTAACGCCGCCGACGACATTGACAAAGACATCGCTCTGGCCGATTTCAACGCCGCCGTGTTTGTGTAAAATCGCGAGCAACATATTTAAACGATTCAGGTCATAGCCAATGGCCAAACGCTTCGGCGCACCAAAGTGATTATCATCCACCAATGCCTGCACCTCAAGCAGCATGGGGCGCGTGCCTTCCCAGATGTTGACGACGCAACTTCCGGGTAAAATTTCGTTACGACTTAAAAAAATAGCGGAGGGATTTTTAACTTCTTTCAATCCTTTGTCAGTCATCGCAAAAACGCCGAGTTCATTCACGGGACCAAAACGATTTTTTAAAGCACGCAGTAACCGAAAACGGCCATCTTGCTGGCCCTCCAGATAAATGACTGTATCAACGATATGTTCGAGCACACGCGGCCCGGCTACTTCCCCTGATTTGGTCACATGACCCACTAAAAATACCGCCACATTGTTTTGCTTGGCCATACGCGTTAATAAAGCAGCAGACTCACGAACTTGAGTCACCCCACCCGGCGCACCCGTCAACTCCTCCACTTGCATGGTTTGAATCGAATCAATCACGACCATTTTGGGACGATGCTTTTTAATGCCGTCCATAATCGCGCGCACATGCGTATCGGCAACCAGATGAAAATTTTTAGTCGACAAGCCCATACGCCGGGCGCGCAGGGCAATCTGATCTAACGATTCTTCACCAGAGACATATAAAACAGAATAATGCTGACTCAAATACGCAAAGACTTGTAATAAAAGAGAAGATTTTCCAATGCCAGGATCTCCACCAATCAAAGTGACGGATCCTTGCACTAAACCGCCACCCATCACGCGATCTAACTCTTCCATCCCCAATGAAATCCGCTCATACTCACGAACCGATACTTGATCCAGCGTGACCCATTCGAGTGATTCAACACCCGCATAACTAGCCATGGCTTTGGTCTGCGCCGCTTCAATCCGCTCTTCAATCAAGGTATTCCACTGCTGACAATCCACACATTGCCCCACCCATTTTGGAGACGATGCACCACAGGATTGACAGACATATTGGGTTTTCGTTTTAGCCATTTTTTTATTCCTATTTTATATTTCGGACATCTTATCATTCCTCTTACCTTCGTGTATATCCGCATATTGACCATTTTATTAACTTTATATAATATAGTCAAATTTTAACAAGGTAAGCTTAATCATGTCCAAAAAATCAAAGCCTGATCAGATTCAAAACCCCCATGATGCCCTGTTTAAATCGATGTGTACGGATGTCAAAATTACACTAGATTTATTAAAGTCAACACTTCCTGCAGAACTGCTTGCAAAGATTAATCTGGATACACTTCGACTCACCGACAAATCTTTTGTATCTAAAAAACTGAAGCACCGTGAAAGCGACTTAATTTATGAAGCTGAAATTGATGGACACTTAGGCTATCTGTACTTTTTACTGGAACATCAATCAACTGACGACCCATTGATGGCCTTTCGCTATCTTGAATATGATGTTGCACTCATGCGGCAACATATCAAACAAAATAAGGGAAAACTACCCATTATTATTAATATCTGCCTTTATCATGGCGAAAAGTCACCCTATCCGCATTCAACTTATCTGTTTGATTGCTTTGAAAATCCTAAGCTCGCGCAAGAATTTTTATTTAAACCATTTCATTTGATTGATCTGACTATTTTGCCTGATGAAAAAATTGAACAACATGGCAAAGCAGCGCTCATGGAATTCCTTTTTAAACACTGTCGCGATGCCGAGCTTTCGAGAAAAATCAAAAAACTTGTTTCACTTTGGCGACGAATCGAAGATGATTTTTACCTCCAAAATATGTTACACTATCTTATCGAAGCATGTGGAAACGACGACAATGCCGACAAGCTTATTGCCTTATTATTACAAGAATTACCAGAAGAGGAGCCACTCATCATGACTTACGGAGAACAATTAAGAAAACAAGGTAGAATCCAAGGATTCCAATATGGAAGGCAAGAAGGATATGAACAAGGCATCGAACAAGGCATCGAACAAGGCATCGAACAGGGCATCGAACAAGGCATCGAACAGGGCATCGAACAAGGCATCGAACAGGGCATCGAACAAGGTATTGAACAAGGTATTGAACAAGGCCGCGAAGTGGAGCGCCGCAATATCGTTGCGTCTTTATTACTCAATGACGCGGATGTTGATCTAATCTCAAAATCAACAGGCATTTCCCTGAATACTATTTTACAAATCAAAAAAGACATCAGGCACTAAATCATGAAAAAACTGCTTACTACATTATTGATCATACTCTTCAGCGGGCAAAGCACTTTCGCTTGCACAACCTTTGCCAGTGTTGACGGCGCTAATCAAACAACATTAATTGCCAAAAACCGTGATGAACATCCTGATATCCAAAGTGTAGTGGCATTTCATCCCAATCAAGGCTATTCTTTTTTAGGAATGGTCTCGCAGCAAAAATCAGATGAGCCTTATATAATACGTTCAGGCATCAATGAATATGGTTTGGCCATTGTGAATATGGCTACACCCAATCCGCCAGCCAATGCGTCTTATGCCGATGGCGATGCCTTTATGCGCGCCGTGTTAACGCAAGACAAAACCGTCGCTGAAGTTTTAGGACATTTACCACTGCTGATTGCCACGCATCTCTATCCTGAATTCTATTTACTCGCAGATCGTACCCAAACCGCGAGCATTGAACTCGCCCCCCAAGGAAAATATTTTGTCACGGTCAGTAATATAGGCCCTCTCTATCATACTAATAATTATGAATTCCCCGCTTTTTTTCCCAATAATATCGGTGATCTAGAAGGCAGCACTCTTCGTTACAATCGTATCAGTGCCTTGATGAACAGCAATACCGAATACACCCTGAATGAATTCAAGTTATTTTCACATGACCATCACGCAGGCTCTAATGACAGCATCTTCAGAACAGGCAAAGACCTCTCTGACCCCAATACTCCGAGAACCCTTGCAACCTTCATTGCAAGCATCCCCCACAATGGCAGTGCACCCAGCGTTTCGATTGAATTTTACCCTAAAGGCTGCGGAAGCCCACTGGATTGCCCTGCCACAACCTATATTTTAAATTCACAATTTTGGGATTTCCCAGGCACAATCTATATTCTTAAACAGGATTCTCACTCTCTAAAAACGTCACAGGCAACTTAAATTGCTGGTGCAACCATTCGCCTAAAGCCTGAATTCCAAAGCGCTCTGTAGCATGATGCCCGCAGGCGAGATAATGAATCCCCAGCTCACGCGCTTGATAATACGTACGCTCAGAGACCTCACCTGAAATATAGGCATCCGCACCCATTTTTTTAGCCTCTAAAATATAATCCTGTGCGCCACCACTACACCACGTAATACGACGAATGGGATGAGTCCCCCCAGCGATGACCAGCGGTGTGCGACGAAATATAAGCTCACATTGCTGGACAACACGATCCAAATCTTGCCCTTCTGGGTATTCAGACAAGGCAACCAAAGGCAAGCGCCCATCTGGCCGCCCCCACTCCTTGATTTTCAAGCCCAAATGTCGACCGATCTCCGCATTATTACCTAATACTGGGTGAATATCGAGTGGCAAATGATACGCCACCAACGCGATATCATGCTTCATCAAAGCGGCAATCCGATGATATTTCATATCCACAATCGGATGGCTCTCGCCTTTCCAAAAATACCCATGATGTACCAGCAATAAATTGGCACCTAACTGCGCGGCACCTTCTATTGCTTCAAGGGATGCAGTCACTGCAGTACAGACTTTATGAACCACGCCAGAGTTAGCAATCTGCAAGCCATTAGGACAATAATCCGCAATGTCCTCTGATTTTAAAAAATTATTTAATGAATCTACAATCTGCTTTAATAACATACCTTCTCCTAAGTGGCGCCGCATCTGCTTTTATATTATAATTTATTCTTAGAAAAACCAAGGAAACAGCATTGAATATTCACTATCGTAAAGATTATAAACCGTCTGATTATGCCATTTTATCTACACATCTCACGTTCGATATTCAAGAACATGAAACCTTGGTTACGAATGTCATGCAGATGGTCCGGGAAAAGGCTATTTCAGCAGAGATCCCGCTGGTTTTAGATGGGGAAGATCAAGAGCTTTTCACTTTAAAATTAAACGATCAGCATATTGACTCTAAAAACTATGAATGGACCGATACAGCGCTGACCCTTCATCATCTGCCACAAGCCTTTACCTTAACCATTGTTTCACGCATCCATCCAGAATCCAACACCAAACTGGAAGGCCTCTACAAATCAGGGGGCATCTTCTGCACACAGTGTGAGCCACATGGCTTCAGACGCATTACCTTTTATCTAGATCGGCCAGATGTCATGACTTTATTTACCACTAAAATTATTGCTGATCGGTCGCGCTATCCCATCTTATTATCAAACGGCAATTTGATTGAACAAGGCCCTGTTGGCGCGCACCGTCATTTTGCAGTATGGCACGATCCTTTCAAAAAACCGTCTTATTTATTTGCTGTAGTTGCAGGCAATTTATCCAAAATTTCCACCCCTTTTGTGACCATGAGCGGTCGCACCGTGCAACTCGAAATCTATAGTGACCCCACTTCCATTAATCAATGCGAATATGGCTTACAGGCCATGAAAGACGCAATGAGCTGGGATGAAAAACGCTTTGGACGTGAATATGACTTAGATGTCTACATGATTGTTGCAGCGGAAGATTTCAACATGGGGGCAATGGAAAATAAAGGCCTGAATGTATTCAATACAAAATATATTTTGGTTAATCATGCGCTCTCGACAGACATGGATTATCAACTTGTGCAAGCAGTCATTGGACATGAATATTTTCACAATTGGACTGGTAATCGCGTCACCTGCCGGGACTGGTTTCAGCTCAGCTTAAAGGAAGGCCTGACCGTATTCCGTGAACATGAATTTACCGCGGATTATCATGGCCGGACTTTAAAACGCATCTCCGAAGTCAATACCCTTCGCTCTAGCCAGTTTGCAGAAGATGCAAGCCCCATGGCGCATCCAATTCGCCCTGATTCCTATGTCGAAATGAATAATTTTTACACGGTTACTGTTTATGAGAAAGGCTCTGAAGTCATTCGAATGCAGCATACCCTTTTGGGCGAGCCTGGCTTTCGCAAAGGAATGGACTTATATTTCGAACGTCACGATGGACAAGCCGTTACCTGCGATGATTTTGTCAAAGCCATGGAAGATGCCAATCAAGTCGATTTCAGCCTTTTCAAAAATTGGTACAGCGAGGCAGGGACCCCGATTGTCAAAGTTAAAAGCCTCTACAACCCCCAGGCTAAAACATTTACACTTTATTTTGAGCAAGACCGCCTCTTCCATATTCCCATCAAACTGGGCTTGCTCAGCAAAACAGGGCACCCCATTGGCGATGAGCTGATTTACAGCTTAAAAGAACAAAAAGCGCAACTGGTTTTGGAAAATGTGACGGAGCACCCCATCCCCTCTTTACTGCGTGACTTTTCTGCCCCCGTGAAACTTTTTTATGATTATCACTTGGAAGAGCTTGCCCTGCTGTGGGAATATGACTCTAATTTATTCAATCGCTGGGATGCAGGCCAGCGCTTTATGGCACAAATTATTTTGCATGAAGCGGATCCCTCTAAAGCCCTGGCACCGATTCGCACCATTTTAAAAGAAGCCTCAAAAAATCCTGCTTTAGTGGCGGAACTGATTAGCATCCCCAGCATTAAGTCTCTGGCTGAAATGCAATCTAAAATTAACCCTGAAATCTTGATTCAATCACGCGAAACCTTGCTTCAAATGATCAATACGCACTTAATTTCCGAATTTAAATCAATTTATCAGAACACTGACCAGCATGATAGCGTAGGCGATCGCAGTCTCAAAAATATGTGTCTTATGCATCTCTGCGCTGCGGGCGAATATACAGAGGCTAAAACCCAATTTGATCAGGCTCAAAATATGACAGATCGTTTAGGTGCACTGACTGCTATTGTCAACTCAAATGCGCCTTTCAAGACAGATTATATTAACCAATTTTATACCCTTTATCAAAAATATCCCCTTGTTGTGGATAAGTGGTTTGCTGTTCAAGCTGCAAGTAAAATGCCTGATACAGTTAAAAATGTCTCTCTGCTCATGATGCATCCAGCTTTCAACTGGAAGAACCCGAATAAAGTCTATAGCTTAGTCTTAACGTTCGCACAAAATTTTTATCAGTTTCATCAAAAAAATGGAGCAGGCTACGCGTTACTGGGTGCTTTTATTTCCAAACTAGATGCAATGAATCCAATGGTGGCGGCCAGACTCACTAAAACACTGATTAGTTATAATCATTATGAAGCCCCTTATGCAGACCTCATGCGTTCCGAAATACTAAAATTACGGAAGACCCCATCCCTCTCTCCTGATTTAACCGAAATTATTACCCAAGCATTAGGGGCTTAACACTCGATTATGTTTTGTACTTTGACAAAAAGATGGTATACTGCCCCGATCTTGCAAAAAGCAGGATAAGTTGCCTTTGTGAGTTTGTGTTCTGATTCTGAAGGGTGTTAAAGTAAAATAAAGGATAATTCATGACTAAAAAGTTATTTGTAGGCTCATTGCCCTACACCGTGCAAGACCAAGACCTTCAAGGCATTTTTGCTGAAATCGGTCAAGTCGTTTCCGCTAAAGTGATCATCAATAATGAAGATGGTCGCAGCAAAGGCTTCGGCTTTGTCGAAATGTCAACTGCTGAAGAAGCAACACAAGCAATCGAAAAATTAAATGGTGCTAGCATGGAAGGACGAAATATTATCGTTTCCTTAGCTCGCCCACAAGAATCACGCTCTGGTGGCAGTGGTGGTCGCTCTGGCGGTGGAAGCTACGGCGGTGGCGGCAATGGCGGCGGTTACGGCGGCGGACGCTCTGGTGGCGGAAACGGCGGCGGTTACGGTGGTGGTAATGGCGGCGGTTACGGCGGCGGACGCTCTGGTGGCGGAAACGGCGGCGGTTACGGCGGTGGTCGTGATGGCGGCGGCAGAGGAGATAGCGGCGGAAGAAGCAGCTACTAATCGGTCTACTGATACTAAAAATCCCTGCTTTGGCGGGGATTTTTTTAAGTCAAAATAAGGATCCTTTGCTATGCGTCAATTTCGAAAAGTCGATTTTTTTCTGATAGAAGTCCAACATGGCCTTGATACCATGCTCCATCAATTTTTAGGCAGGCACATCTCACCTGGAAAAAGCCGTATTAACCCTGAATTAACTCCGACCGAAATCAAGGTAAGCCAAGGCTGCATGCGCGTCAACCATACCGGCGAAGTCTGTGCACAAGCTCTTTATCGCGGGCAAGCCTTAGCGACAGGCAATGCCGAGTTAAAATCACATCTGCATCAAGCTGCCACAGAGGAAGTCGATCATTTACTTTGGTGTCATGAACGTTTAAATGAGCTCAATACAAAGGTCAGCTATTTAAACCCTATTTGGTATACTTTTTCATTTTTACTAGGCTATTTAAGCGCTAAAAAAAATGACTCACTCAGCCTCGGATTTGTAGAAGAAACCGAAAAGCAAGTACTCGAACATCTTCAAAATCACCAACAGTTTTTATCACCGCAAGATCATAAAAGTCGTGCCATTATTAGCGTCATGCAAGAAGATGAAGCTCGTCATGCGAAAAATGCACATGCTCTCGGCGCGGTTGAATTATCCAGCCTCATGAAGAGCATTATGAAAGTGCAGGCACGCGTTATGATTCAACTGGCTTACGTTATTTAAGATGAGCTGATAAGAACAATCAAACGTATACTTTGACGTTGCATGACAATTCGCTCTGGATAAATAGCACCCACCCCCCATTGATAGTGAATCTGCCAGCCAGACTGCGTCAAATCTGAGATTTGCTTTACGGCGTTATATTGGGCAGAAAAGGGAACCGTGGGAACGGGAATGCCCAACAACCAATAAAGCATCCCGTGAATCGGCATCGACCAACCTAGGGTATTTTGCAATAGCGCTTCAGGAGAAGTGGCTGTATATTTTTTACCTTGATCTGTTTCTAGTGTAACCAAGCCATTTTGCTGAATCAAGGTGGTTGCTCCCAAACCTAATGGCCCATAGAGCTCAAGAGAAAAATCGGCGGAGCCTGCTTGCTCCCAGATAAAATGACCTGATTGATTAGATTTCGGCGTTACGATAGCAAATAGGCCTTGTAGCTCAATAGCTCCCGTCGAAGTTGATTTTTGCGGGACACTTATACAGCCAGACAAAATGAAAAAAATCATGATCATAAACAATTTTTTCAAGTCAATCCTCCTTTAAAGCTAATGCTTTAAAAATTTCACGCGTCTTTAACTGTGCTTTTGGAAGATAAAAATCCAAATGAATGCGTGAGAACCGTTTAGCAACTTTTAGGATATGTTCATTATCCAATTTTGCCTTATAAATCGACAGCAAATCCGCACCGCGAAAGCAGGTTGGCAATTTAAGCGCAAAATCTGAATCAACCAACTGGGGCAGATCATGTGGTTGAAGTTGATAATAGAAATCTGGAATAATTTCATCTGGAAGATCAAACAAGAAACCCATTTCCCGAAAAAGACAAAGTTCAAAAAAACGTAAAGCCTTATCAGAATCAGGGCTTTGCAAAGCAGACAATACAACCTGATAGGCATTAAACAAGTCAGGATGAGGATCATGTGGCATTAAGAAAGACAATAATAATTCATTCAAATAAAAGCCAGACCAGAGGGCATCGCCTTGCAAAATAAACGCAGCATCAGCAGGCTCTGCTTGCTTGAGGCCTTGAACCTCACCCTCTCCTTTAATTTGAATCAGCAAAGGTTGAAAGGGCTGAAGAATACCATACCAGGCTGACTTTGGCCGTTTAGCATGTGCAGCAACTAAGGTTAATAAGCCCATTTCTTGACTAAAAATTTTTAATAAAAAACCGCTATCCTGATAAGGATAACGGTGTATAACAAATGCACTAGATTTATGCTTCTTCGGATGCATCCACAACTGCTTCAACATCAGGGCGATCGACTAATTCGATATACGCCATGGGAGCGGCATCGCCTTTACGAAAACCACATTTCAAAACACGGGTATATCCCCCTTGACGTTCTTTGAAACGAGGACCAATCACTTCAAACAACTTTTTAACTGCTGCATCATTACCTAAACGTGCAGAAACCAAACGACGATTAGCGACGGTGTCTACTTTAGCCAAAGTAATCAACGGCTCAACAATAGAGCGCATATCCTTGGCTTTAGGCAATGTTGTTTTAATGAGCTCATGTTCAAACAATGCAATAGCAAGACTTTTAAACAAAGCCTTACGAGCGCTGGATGTACGATGGAACTTTCTACCTTTCATTTGATGACGCATTTTATTTTACCCTTAAATTCTTACTCTTGACCTAAATTTTCTGAGGACCAATTGTCAACAACCATACCCAAAGCCAGATTATGTTTGGCCAGAATACTCTTGATTTCATTTAATGATTTCTTGCCCAAGTTAGGCGTTTTCAACAGCTCAGCTTCCGAGCGTTGAACTAAATCACCAATGAAAAAAATATCTTCCGCTTTTAAACAATTAGCTGAACGAACGGTCAATTCCAAGTCATCCACCGGACGCAAAAGGAATGGATCAATACCTGAAGCAGATTGTGGCAAGCGTGCAGTTTTAGGTGCTTCTAAATCAACAAAAACGCTGATCTGTTCATGCAATAACGTCGCTGCACGACGGATTGCAACTTCTGGTGAAATCGTACCATTGGTTTCAATTTCAATAATCAATTTATCTAAATCAGTACGCTGCTCAACCCGTGCATTTTCAACAGAATAGCTTACTTTACGAATGGGACTATAAGAAGCATCCAATGAAATCAAACCAATTTCTTTATTTAACTTCTTATCAATCGTAGGGGCTGGAACATAGCCCATCCCGCGCGAAACAGTCAAATTCATTTTTAATTCACCATTTTTAGTGACGTATGCAATGATATGATCAGGGTTCATAATCGTAATATCAGCTGTAGTGATAATGTCTCCAGCTTTAACGATGCCCTCACCTTTTTTATGAAGCGTTAATTTAGCCTGTGGCGCATCGCCATCAAATTGAATCGCCACTCCTTTTAGGTTCAAGACGATTTCTACCACATCTTCCTTGACGCCATCTACCGCAGAAAATTCATGTAAAACTTTATCAATCGTGACTTCAGTGATGGCAGCACCAGGCAGCGATGACAATAGAATTCTACGCAATGCATTGCCCAAAGTATGACCAAAACCTCTTTCAAGAGGCTCCAAAACCACATTATAACGGTTTTGAGTGACTTCTTTCACTTCCACCATATTAGGCTTTAAAATATCATCCATTTCTTTTACCATTAGATTCTCCACACACTTGATCAGGATTATTTCGAATACAATTCGACAATGAGCTGCTCATTGATTTCTGCAGGCAAGTCTGCACGATCTGGATAGGATTTAAAAACACCCTTCAATAACTTCTCATCCAAATCAATCCAAGAAGGGACAGCGCGTTGTTTTGACATCTCTAAACCAAACTGAATACGCGCTTGTGTTTTAGATTTTTCACGAACAGCCACTTCATCCCCAGGCTTTACTTGAAAGGAAGCGATATTGACGGACTTACCATTTACTTGGATAGATTTATGCCCGACCAATTGACGCGCTTCAGCACGAGTTGAGGCAAAACCTAAACGATAAACTACATTATCAAGACGCGCCTCTAATTGACACAACAAATTTTCACCGGTTGAGCCTTTTAAGCGGGCAGCTTCTTTGTAATAACGGCGGAATTGACCTTCTAAAACACCATAAATACGCTTAACTTTTTGCTTTTCACGCAACTGCAAACCATAATCAGATAAACGACCGCGACGTGCGCCATGCTGCCCAGGAGGACTATGCATATTACATTTTGCATCTAGCGCTTTTGCGCCGCTTTTTAAACCCAGATCCGTGCCTTCGCGTCTTGCGAGCTTACACTTGGGACCAATATATCTAGCCATAATCGATTCCTTAAACTACTCTATTAAACACGACGTCTTTTGGGAGGACGACAACCATTATGCGGCAACGGGGTCACATCGGTAATACTATTAATGCGAATCCCTTTTGAAAAAAATGCACGCACTGCAGATTCACGGCCTGGACCCGGCCCTTTAATAAATACATCCATATTTTTCATGCCGAACTGCAAAATAATATCCGCCACTTTCTCAGCAGCAACTTGTGCTGCAAAAGGTGTACTTTTACGAGAACCTCGAAAACCGGTTCCACCCGAAGTACCCCAGGCAATACAATTACCTTGACGATCGGTCACGGTCACAATGGTGTTATTAAAAGACGCATGAATATACGCCATTCCATCATGAATGACACGCTTTATTTTTTTAACAACTGGTTTTGCTTTAGCCATTTAAATCTTCCCCTTAATTGCTACGCATTGGCTTACGTGGACCTTTACGGGTCCGCGCATTCGTGCGAGTTCTTTGCCCGCGCACAGGCAAGCCTTTACGATGACGCATGCCACGGTAAGTACCTAAATCGCTGAGACGTTTAATATTCATAGAGATTTCTCGACGAAGATCCCCTTCAATCTTAAACTTGCCGACTTCAGTTCGAATGGTTTCAAGTTCAGCATCTGTGAGCGCACTCACTTTGCGACTGGGAACCACGCCCGCTATTGCACAAATTTTTAATGCAGTAGGACGTCCTAAACCAAAGATATACGTTAAGCCTATCGAAATATGCTTATTGTCTGGAATATTTATACCGGCTATACGAGCCATTCGTTGTTACTCCTAATTAACCAAAAAACTAAACACAAGAAGGGGCAGTATCATAACCCACTTCCACATAAAAAACAAGTCTTATCCTTGCCTCTGTTTGTGCTTTGCATCGCTGCAAATCACTCTCACCACTCCTTTGCGGCGAATTACTTTACACTTCCTACAAATAGGCTTGACTGAAGGACTTACTTTCATCACACACTCCTAAACATTAGCTCATTAAACCATTACGGGCAGTTCCTTTTAAGTTCGCCTTTTTCAAAAGCGACTCATATTGATTGGACATCAATTGCGATTGTACCTGTGCCATAAAATCCATCATGACTACAACCACAATCAACAATGACGTCCCTCCAAAATAAAAAGGAACATTCCACTCAATCATCAAAAACATCGGCAGCAAAGACACCAAGGTAATATAAATTGCACCAACCAAAGTCAATCTTGATAAGACCTTATCAATATAACTTGCTGTCTGTTCACCAGGACGAATTCCTGGAATAAAAGCACCCGACTTTTTCAAATTATCGGCAGTCTCACGTGGATTGAAAATAACTGCCGTATAAAAGAAACAAAAGAAAACAACAGCAACAGTATAAAAAACGATATACAACGGCTGACCTGGAGCCAACATAAGCCCAATTTCAGCTAGCCAATGAAAGTGTGGTGATGAACCGAACCACTGACTAATACTGGAAGGGAACAACAAAATACTTGAAGCAAAAATAGGAGGAATCACACCGGACATGTTAATTTTAAAAGGGAGATGACTAGACTGTGCCGCATATAGCTTATTCCCCTGCTGGCGCTTTGCATAATTTACTAAAATTTTTCGCTGCGCCCTCTCCATAAAGACCACAAAAACAGTCACAGCAACAATAACAAACATGATCATCAACAAAGCAATAAGACTTAAATTTCCATCATGTGCCTGATCAAACGTATGGGCTAGCCCAGTAGGAATTCCAGAAATAATACTGGAAAAAATAATCAGTGAAATCCCATTTCCAATTCCACGCTCTGTTATTTGCTCCCCCAACCACATCAGGAAGAGGGTTCCAGTCGATAGTGTAATAATCGCCACAAAATAAAATGACAAGCTATCGCTATACGCCAAGCCTTGATTCACTAAATATTTAGCCATGCCCATTGACTGAAAAAAGGCAAGAAATAAAGTGCCATAACGTGTATACTGGGTTATTTTACGCTGACCCGCGGCCCCTTCTTTCTTTAACTCTGTTAATCTAGGAACAACTGCTGATAAAAGTTGAATAATAATAGATGCAGAAATATAAGGCATAATTCCAAGAGCGAAAATAGTTAAACGAGATAAAGCGCCCCCTGAAAAAACGTTAAATAAGCCCAAAACTGTATTGTTTTCTGATTGAAAAAAAGTAGCCAACTTAGAAGTGTCGATTCCGGGCACAGGAATATAGGCACCAAATCTGTATACGATGATGCCAATTAAAACAAAAAATATGCGCTTCCGGAGTTCGGCCATTATAAAACTTTGCCGCCTTTTTCTTCTATTGCTTTACGCGCTCCAGCTGTTACAGCTAAACCTTGTATGGTAATTGCGCGCTCAATGGTCCCTGATAAAAAAACTTTTGCATATTTTATATTGCTGCTAATCAAACCATGCTGTTGCAAAACGACCAAGTCTACTTCATCAACTGGCAAAGAATTTAACTCTGATAAACGAATTTCACCCGTTGCCAAAGCTTTTAGTGACACAAAACCAAACTTTGGCAAGCGGCGTTGAATAGGCATTTGTCCGCCTTCAAAGCCTACTTTATGGTATCCACCTGCACGTGCACGTTGACCCTTATGACCTTTACCTGCAGTTTTACCTGTTCCAGAACCAATTCCTCGACCCAAACGACGGGGCGCTTTCTTAGAACCTTCCGCAGGTGCCAAATTATTTAATTGCATTTCTTGCACTGACATCTTTATTCCCCAACTTTCAGTAGATAGGCTACTTTCTTAATCATTCCACGGTTTTCAGGCGTATCCAGAACTTCCACAACGTGACCAATTCTCTTTAAACCTAAACCACGAACACACGCTTTATGACGTTCAATACGATTGACTGCACTTGCGATTAATTTGACTTGAACCATTGCTGCTTTTGTCATTTTTTTATCCTACGATTTCTTCGACTAATTTTCCACGACGCGCTGCGATCTTCTCAGGCGAACTCATTGCTAATAAGCCATTAACGGTTGCACGAACTACATTTCCTGGATTCGTTGAACCATAGGTTTTAGCTAATACATTATGGACACCCATGACTTCAAACACAGCACGCATGGCGCCACCAGCAATAATTCCAGTACCATCAGAGGCGGGTTGCATATAGACAATGGAAGCACTGTATTTTTCTTTAACCGGATGCCAAAGTGTGCCTTTATTTAAATGAATCGTAACCATGTTTTTACGTGCAGCATCCATTGCCTTTTGAATTGCAACGGGGACTTCACGTGCTTTTCCATGACCAAAACCCACACGACCTTTCTTATCTCCAATGACGACCAAAGCGCCAAATGTCATGATCCGTCCGCCTTTTACGACCTTGGTGTGACGTTGTACAGAAATTAATTTCTCTACATAACCACTTTGGGCACCTAAAGCTTCTGCTTGTTGTTCTACAGTTGACATATCTAATAATCCTTAAAATTTAAGACCGGCTGCACGTGCTGCATCTGCTAAAGCTTTGATGCGACCATGATATTTAAATCCTGAACGATCAAAAGCCACCTCAGTAATGCCTAATGCGAGCGCACGTTCTGCAATCAACTTGCCAACGACAGTCGCTGCATCGACATTGCCTGTCGCTTTTAACGTATCCTTCACACTTTTTTCGATGGTGGATGCAACAGCTAAGGTTTTGCTGCGATCATCTGAAATCAAATAAGCGTAAATATGCTTCGGTGTACGATGTACTGAAACACTCACTTGACGCAACTCTTTTAGATGCTGTCTTATGCGCTTTGCTCTTCTCAATCTTGCTTCTTTCTTTTCCATTCATCCCACCATTAATTATTTTTTCTTGGTTTCTTTCAAATGCACTACTTCATCTGAATAACGTACACCCTTTCCTTTATATGGTTCAGGTGGGCGATAAGACCGAATATCGGCAGCCACTTGACCTAACAAAGCTTTATCTGAACTCTTTAAAATCACCTCAGTTTGTGAAGGGGTATCAACAGTAACACCCTTTGGCACCTCATGATCAATTGGATGAGAAAAACCCAACGAGAGACTCAACATTGAACCCTGTGCTTTTGCACGATATCCTACGCCAACCAAAGTTAGCTTCTTTTCAAAACCTTGACTCACGCCAATCACCATATTAGCAATATTAGCACGTGCTGAACCAGCATGCATTCTTGATTCCTGAGATTCACGATTAAACTCAATCGCCAACTCTGATCCATTTAATACACCCTTTATGGATCCATGAATTTGAAAGGATAATTCACCTTTAGCCCCTTTCACATCCACTTTATTGCCCTGAACCGTAACGGTCACACCGTTAGGAACAATGACAGGTTTATTTGCAATTCTTGACATCTTAAAACCTCTTATTTCTTAAGCAACAACAAATAAAACTTCGCCGCCCAAACCTAGTTTTCTTGCCTGATGATCGGTCATCAACCCTTTTGAGGTTGAAACTACAGCCACACCAAAGCCACCCATTACTTTTGCAATATCATCAGAATGACGATAAATTCTTAAACCAGGCGTGCTGACTTTTTTCAAAGTACCAATCACGGGCTGCTCATTAAAATATTTAAGCTTCAACATTAAAACAGGCTTCACTTCTTTGCTCACTGAGAGATCTTCAATAAAACCTTCTTTCTTCAACAATTTTGCCACAGCAACCTTCAATTTTGAAGAAGGCATGGAAACATCAGGATGATGCGCCCGTTGTGCATTTCGCACGCGTGTGATCATATCTGCGATTGGATCTTGCATTGTCATGATTCTATCCTTACCAACTTGCTTTTGTTAAACCGGGAATATCGCCAAACATTGCCATTTCCCGCAATTTATTACGACCCAAGCCAAACTTACGATACACGCCACGTGGACGACCTGTCAGTTGGCAGCGGTTACGCAAACGCACCACGCTTGAATTTCTGGGTAAATTTTGCAACGCAACTTGCGCATCCCATTTATCCTCTTGTGAAGCATTCATGCTGCTAATTAAGGCTTTTAACTCAGCCCGTTTTTTAGCATACTTTACCACTAACAATTCGCGCTTTGCTTCGCGCTCAATAATACACTGCTTAGCCATAAATCCTCTCTCTAATCCTTTAATGGAAAACCGAACGCTAAAAGCAAAGCCTTTGCTTCAGCATCTGTTTTTGCACTGGTTGTAATGGTAATATCCAAACCGCGGATTCCATCAATTTTATCGTAGTTAATCTCAGGGAATATGATTTGTTCCTTGACACCCATACTATAGTTTCCACGACCATCAAACGAACGGCCACTTAAACCGCGAAAGTCACGAATACGTGGAATTGCAATCGCAATCAAACGATCCAAAAACTCATACATGCGTGCGCCTCGCAAAGTAACTTTACAACCAATCGGCCAGCCTTCGCGAATTTTAAATCCTGCAATTGACTTACGCGTCATGGTGACAATTGGTTTTTGACCGGAAATCGTGGTCAAATCAGTCACAGCATGATCGATCAGCTTTTTGTCTTTCGACGCTTCGCCCACACCCATATTTAAAGTAATTTTTTGAATTTTAGGAATTTGCATGACATTTTCATACTTAAATTGATCCTGCAATGCTTTAATTACATTTTTTTGGTAATGATCTCTTAAACGAACCATAATATTTATCCTAACCTTTCACTGTTTTAATAAGTTCACCATTCGTCTTAAAAAAACGGGCTTTGCTGCCGTCTTCTAAAACTTTGATACCGACTTTATCTGCCTTTTTTGTTTCAGGATTATAAAGTGCAACATTGGAAAGATGCATAGATGCCTCTTTGCTGATGATGCCCCCTTCAACATTTTTATTGGGATTGGGTTTCACATGTTTTTTAACCATGTTGAGGCCTTCAACCAAAACGCGATCGCCTAAGGTACGGAGTACTTTTGCTACTTTGCCTCTGTCTTTTCCTGTGATGACAATCACTTGATCATTTTTTACAATTTTTTTCATCTCTTCACCTTATAACACTTCTGACGCGAGGGATACAATCTTCATAAAACGCTCTGTTCTCAATTCGCGTGTCACAGGACCGAAGATACGTGTTCCAATAGGCTCGTATTTGGCATTCAACAAAACTGCAGCATTACCATCAAACCGAATCAAAGAACCATCTGAACGACGCACACCTGCTTTTGTCCTTACAACAACCGCAAATAAAACATCACCTTTTTTAACGCGGCCACGTGGAATCGCTTCTTTGACCGTTACTTTAATAATATCACCAATGCGGGCATAGCGTCTTTTTGAACCGCCCAATACCTTGATACATTCGACAATCTTTGCACCACTATTATCGGCGGCGCTCATTTCTGTCTGCATCTGAATCATAATACACCCCCTTTAAAATCAATTACTTGGCATTCTCAACTATACTAACTAAAGCCCAAGCTTTTGTTTTTGAACGAGGACGTGATTGTTTAATCAGAACCTTGTCGCCTGTTTTAGCTATATTTTCTTCATCATGAACATGAAACTTAGTTGAGCGTGTTAAAATTTTCTCATATTTCGCATGACGTACTTTACGCTCTACCATCACAACAACGGTTTTATCCATTTTGTCACTCGTGACTACGCCTTCTACTGTTTTCACAATTTTTTGTGAATCTAACTGTTGAACTGCCATCTTATTCACCCTTCTCTGTTAAAACAGTTTTTGCTCTTGCAATATCTTTACGTGCAATACCAAATTGATGTGACTTGATGGTTTGACGCATTGCACGTTGTGAACGCAGATTAAACTGCTCTTTCAAACGGTCTTCAACCAACTGCTTCAATTCGGCAGCAGATTTTTCTCTCATTTCTGTTGCTTTCATTATAGTATCGTCCTTGTTACAAATGTGGTTTCAATCGGCAATTTAGCAGAGGCAAGCTTGAAAGCTTCACGTGCTAAAGCTTCTGGAACGCCTTCAATTTCATATAACACTTTTCCGGGCTGAATTTGTGCAACCCAATACTCAACGTTTCCTTTTCCACTTCCCATTCGCACTTCGAGTGGTTTTTGAGTAATCGGTTTATCAGGGAAAATACGAATCCAAACTTTTCCGCCCCGCTTTAAGCAACGATTAATCGCACGACGTGCGGACTCAATTTGACGTGCAGTGATACGGCCATGGCCCATCGCCTTCAAACCAAATTCACCGAAGCTCACAGCTGCGCCACGTGTAGCAATTCCACGGTTGCGCATTTTATGCTGTTTACGAAATTTTGTGCGCTTTGGCTGCAGCATTATTTATCTCCTCGAACACGACGAGGCGCTCTTTTTTCTGAACGCTCATCATCAGCTGATTGTTGATTAGTAGGCTGATTTTGATGAATTTTTTTATTTCCCAAAACTTCGCCTTTGAAAATCCATACTTTGACGCCAATCACACCATAAGTTGTGTGGGCTTCAAAAATAGCATAATCAATATTGGCTCTTAATGTATGCAAAGGCACGCGTCCTTCACGACACCATTCTGAGCGAGCAATTTCAGCACCACCCAAACGACCTGATACACAAATTTTTACACCTAATGCCCCAGCTTTCATTGCATTTTGAACTGCACGCTTCATTGCTTTACGAAACATAACACGCTTCTCAAGCTGCTGAGCAATACTCATTGCAACGAGCTTACTATCCAATTCGGGTTTTTTGACTTCTTCAATCGTGATATGAGAAGAAACGCCGGTAATTTTTTTAACGCCTGCTTTCAAACGCTCTATATCTTCACCTTTCTTACCAATAATCACACCTGGACGGGCCGAATAAATAGTGACCTTAATGTTATCAGCAGGGCGTTCGATGCGAATATTGCTTACTGAAGCTTGTGCCAATTCTTTATTGAGATATTCGCGTACACGGATGTCTGCAATTAATTTTTTTGCAAAATCTTTTGTTGTTGCATACCAAACGGAATTCCAGTCACGGACGATTCCTAAACGTAAGCCAATTGGATTTGATTTTTGTCCCATCTCACATTATCCTTTTATTGTATTCGCATCCAACCAAACCGAAATATGACAACCTCTTTTTGTAATTCGGTTACCACGACCCTTTGCTCTTGCGCGAAAACGCTTGAAACTAACTGCCTGATTGACAATAATCCGCGCGACTTTTAAATCATCGACATCCTGAGCATGATTATGTTCAGCATTTGCGACAGCCGATTCTATCACAGCTTTGATAAAGACTGCAGCTTTTTTTGAACTAAATGTCAAAATATCGAATGCCTGAGCCAAAGGCTTGCCTCGAACTAGATCTGCCACAAGGCGCGCCTTCTGATCAGACATTCTCACATTTCTTAAGTGTGCACAAACTTCCATTTTATCCTCGCCTATTTCGCTTTACGGTCACCGGAGTGACTGCGGAATGTTCTTGTTGGAACAAACTCACCTAATTTATGACCTACCATATTGTCTGTGACAAATACTGGTACATGTTGACGACCATTATGAACGGCAATGGTTATACCGATCATATCTGGAATAATCATCGAACGACGAGACCAGGTTTTAATGGGCTTTTTGCTTTTGGTCTCAACGGTATCAATGACTTTCTTTAGAAGATGCACATCAACAAATGGACCTTTTTTTAATGAACGTGGCACGTTAACTCCTCTCTACTTATTTACGACGTTGCATGATTAAATTGCTCGTGCGCTTATTACGACGAGTTTTATAACCTTTCGTTTTTTGACCCCAGGGTGAAACAGGATGACGCCCTGCTGAAGTCTTACCTTCACCCCCACCATGTGGATGATCAACTGGGTTCATGACCACACCGCGCACTGTTGGGCGAACACCGCGCCAACGAGAAGCACCTGCTTTACCTAAAACACGCAAATTATGTTCTGAATTAGATACTTCACCGATTGTTGCCTTACAATCAACTAAAACTTTACGCATTTCTCCGGAACGCAAACGCAGAATAGCATATTGACCTTCTTTTGCAATCAACTGGACTGAAGCACCCGCTGTACGTGCCAACTGAGCACCCTTCAGCGGTTTCATTTCAACACAATGAACAAAACTACCAATTGGAATATTACGAAGGGGTAATGCATTTCCCACTTTAATTGCAGCTTCACTTCCTGAATCGACTGAATCACCCGCATTTAAGCCTTTAGGCGCAATAATATAAGCCCAAGCACCATTTGAATATTTAATCAAAGCAATATGCGCTGTACGATTAGGATCATATTCTAAACGCTCTACAATTCCTGGAATCCCATCATAACTTCTTTTGAAATCAATTAAACGATAATGCTGTTTATGACCACCACCATGATGGCGCACAGTGATTCGGCCACCACTATTCCGGCCTGCCGTTTTTGACTGCGGAACAACCAAGGCTGCAAAAGGCTTCCCTTTATGCAATCCAGGCGTCTGAATCTTTACCATGTGACGTCTCGCTGGAGAGGTCGGTTTACATTTAATTACTGCCATTTTAAAATCCTTTTCCGCGCTTTACTTAAGCTTCGCCTGTACCAAAATCAATTTTGGAACCTTCCTGAAGACGCACATACGCCTTTTTCCAGTCCTGCGTTCTGCCAATACTACGACCAAAACGACGCGACTTGCCTTTGACATTCAAAGTACAAACACGATCGACTTTAACATCAAACATTAACTCCACTGCCTTTTTAATTTCTAATTTGTTTGCACATCTTAAAACTTTAAAAGCAACTTGAGCCACTTTATCTGAGCCCAAACTATAGGTTTTCTCAGTCATTAAGGGGGAAACAAGCACCTTTAATAATCTCTCACGACTCATGCTAATTTCTCCTCAAGACTTTTCAATACATCAGCGGTCATCAATACTTTTTTGTAAGCGACCAAGCTTACAACATCGATATCGTAGGCATCTCTGACATCCAAACCATACACATTCCGTGCAGCTAAATACATTTTTTCATTTACTTCTGGAACCACAATTAAAACATCGGTCAAATCCATGCTCTTCAATTGATTAACAAGATCTTTCGTTTTATGTGTGGCCACATCAAATTGATTAACTATAAGCAAACGACCTTCACGCACTAATTGGGACAACACAACTGCCATTGCAGCTCGATGCATTTTACGATTAACTTTTTGCTCAAAATCACGCGGTTTTGCAGCAAAAATAACGCCCCCTTTTCGCCATAATGGACTTCTGCTCGTTCCCGCACGTGCTCGACCTGTTCCCTTTTGTTTCCAGGGTTTGACTCCACCGCCTCTCACTTCAGCGCGGGTCTTTTGGGCTTTAGTCCCTTGACGAGCAGTGGTCATAAAGCTAGTCACGACTTGGTGCACTAATGATTTGTTGTAGGCTCGATCAAAAATTGCGTCAGAAACCGCTACCTTTTGATCACTATTTAAAACTGCTAAATCCATTCTACCGCTCCTAGCCTTTCACTGTTGAGGTAATAATCAGTTGACTGGTTTCAAAACCAGGAACACTTCCTTTAATCACGAGAAGATTACGCTCAACGTCAATTTTCATAATTTCAAGCGCTTGCATGGTTCGGTTATCTACACCTAAATGTCCACACATTTTTTTGCCTTTAAAGACGCGGCCGGGCGTTTGATTTTGGCCAATAGAGCCTGGAACACGATGCGCACGTGAGTTACCATGGGTCATATCTTGAGTTCTGAAATGATGGCGTTTTACTGTCCCCGCAAAACCACGTCCTTTGGTCACCCCTTGAACATCAACTTTTTGACCTTCCGAAAAAATCTCTAAATGATAACTTTGACCCAAAGCCAAATCTGATTTTTCGATGGGGAATTCCCATAATCCCATTCCTGGCTCAACCGCTGCTTTAGCGAAATGACCCGCCTGAGCTTTATTGATATGTGAACGCTTTTTGGAAGCAGTCGTAACTTGCGTTGCGACATAGCCATCCTTTTCCAGCGTTTTGTGCTGGGTGACAAAGTGCGGTTCAACTTTAATTAAAGTGACACCGACTGCCTTACCTTCTGGGGTAAAAATGCGGGACATGCCACATTTGTAGCCCACTAAACCTAATTTCATTTTTAATTCCTTTTTTTATCACGACAACAGTAACGGTTGACTATTGTTGATTGCCACTTAAAACACAAGGGCGCTTATATTACCTTAAATTTATCTTTACGTCTACCCCTGCAGCCAAATCTAATTTCATCAGCGCATCTACGGTTGTTGGATTCGCAACAATATCAATTAAACGAGTATGTGTTCTGATTTCATATTGATCACGAGCATCTTTATTCACATGCGGAGAAGTCAATACGGTCCAACGTTCTTTTTTAGTAGGCAAAGGAATGGGGCCAATCACTTGAGCACCCGTTCTTTTTGCAGTCTCTACGATTCCATGAACGGCTTCATCAATTAAACGATAGTCAAAAGACTTTAAGCGTATTCTAATTTTCTGTTCTTGCATTTAAATTTCCTAAATTAAGCGAAGATTTTCGCAACGACACCCGCACCAACGGTACGTCCGCCTTCGCGAATTGCAAAGCGTAAGCCTTCTTCCATCGCGATGGGCACAATCAGGTCAACGACCATCTTAATGTTATCACCGGGCATCACCATTTCAACACCTT